>SEHC01000259.1 GCA_004173415.1 Lysobacteraceae bacterium | reverse complement strand
TCCAGCGCCTTGCGCAGGCGGTTGGCCCATTCCATCTCGCCCTGCCGGCGCGTGGTCTCGTCGTCCTCGCGGTACACGTGCACGCGGTTGCGGCCGTTCTCCTTGGCCAGGTAGCAGGCGGTATCCGCCCACGCCAGCAGGTCCTTGAGGGTGGGGTCGCCATGGTCGACCACGACCACGCCGATGCTCGCGCTGATCGTGTAGGTGTGTTCCTGCCAGGTGAACATCTGCGCCTCGATGGCCTCGCGCAGGCGCTCGGCCAGCCGCCGCGCGGAGTCGGCGTCCAGGTCGTAGCCGAGTAGGCCGAACTCGTCCCCGCCCAGGCGGGCCAGCACGTCGCCGGCGCGGCCCTGCTGGCGCATGGTCAGGGCCAGTTGCGCCAGCAGCTGGTCGCCGGCCATGTGCCCGGAAATGTCGTTGATCAGCTTGAACTGGTCCAGGTCGATGTACAGCAGGGCGCAGGAATGGGCGCCGGCGGAGGTCTTGCGCTCGACGAGCGCCTGCTTGACCACGCGCTCGAACTCGCGCCGGTTGCACAGTTCGGTCAAGGCATCGTGGGTGGCCTGGTAGCTGAGCTGCTCGGTCAGCTGGCGCTGCTCGGAGATGTCGGTGGCCACCATCAGCAGGTGCGACCTGCCTTCCATCTCCACCTGGGCGATGGACGAGTTGACCCAGAAGAAGACCCGGTCCGGTCCCGACAGCGCCGCGTCCACGCTGCTCCAGCCTTGGGCCATCGCATCGGCGTCGGCCACCCGCTGTTTCAGCGACGGATCCTCGAACAGCGACTGCATGGCCTGTCCACCCACGTCGCCCAGGCGCTGCCGCGCGGCCTGGTTGGCATAGACGATGCGGCCGTCGCTGGCGTCGGCAAGCAGCACCAGTGCCGGCAGCAGTTCATTGAGGGCGCGGAAACGCGCTTCGCTTTCGCCAAAGCGTGCGCTCATCCTTCTGCCCAGGGCGAGCGCGCGGCGGCGGGTGCTGGCCAGCGACCACAGCAGCAGTCCGACCAGGCAGCTGATCACCACCCCGGCGATCGCCACGGTGCGCAGCCGACCGGTGTCCAGGCCGGCCGGCCGGGGCTGCAGTTCGAGCTGCCAAGCGCGGCCGCCGAACTCCAGCCTGCGGACGAAGGTCGGCGCATCGGCGGCCGTGGTCGAGCCGGAGTCGAAGAAAGCCTCGGCGCCGGCCGCGTCGAGGTCGCGCACCCGCACCCTGAAGCGTTCCATCGCCTGGACGGGCAAGCCGTCATGGACCAGTGCCTCCAGTTTCAGGCTGACGGCCAGCGCGCCGATCTCGCGCGCGCGCCGCTCTTCCACCGTGGCCGGGATCGGGCCGCGCGAGTACACCGGCAGGCGCACGGTGATCCCGGGGATGGGTTTGCCGCGCTTGGAAAGCTGGCGCAGCACGAACGGCGACGAGGCCGTGGCCGCGTCCGCATCGCGCGCGCTGTGCAGGGCCGCCAGGTTTTCCGCCTGGCCGGCCATGTCGAAGCCGACCAGGGCCTGGTTGCCGGCCAGCGGCGCGATCAGCTGATACCGGTAGGTCACGCGCCCGGGATGCTCGGGATCGACCTGCCGGCGGGCAAAGGCGGTGGCGACGTGGCCGGGCAGGCGGGTCCGCAGGCGCAGGTTGTCGGTGTATTCGGAATACTGGTTCTGGTCCATGCGGTCGTTGGCCAGGAAGATCGTCTGCATGGCCCGCAGCAGCGCGTCGGCGGCGGCCAGTTGCGCCTGCAGGTGCTGCACGCTCTGGTCGGCCGCCACTTCATGGGCGGCATTGGCGCGTGCCTTGGCATCACGCCACTCGCGCTGGGCGACCCAGCTGGTGAACAGGAATCCGACCAGCAGTGCCGCCAGGGCCCATGCCCACGGCGGCAGGCCTTGCAGCGATCGCTCTTCGTCGCGAGGGGGTGGTGGCGCCGGGGTCTTCCCTTCCACGTGCGGTCCCTGTGTCCTTCGAGGCGAGCTGCTGGCACGCTCGCCTGCAGGATAGTCTTCCACAAACCCGTGTGTGGTGAAAATCTCGCGGGAAGCCTGGTCGCGGCAGGCGTGGCTGCGGCAAGCGGCGGTCCGAGGGCATTGCAGGCATGCGCCCGCGGCCCATCATCGAAGGGGTACGGAGAGCTGCTGGAGCGGGAGGGGATTGGCGCGCCTGGAGGGATTCGAACCCCCGACCAATGGCTTCGGAAGCCACTACTCTATCCGGCTGAGCTACAGGCGCGTTTTATAAGGACTTTCTGGAACGGAGGCTGGCATTTCGAGTGCTGGCCCTTGTGACGCTTTCCGGGCCTGTTCCTCTGGGTGAGTAACGGCTTCGGAAGCCACTACTCTATCCGGCTGAGCTACGGGCGCACGGGAAGCGCATTCTAGCGGCCGGGCCGCCGGTTGCGTGATCAACGACTACGCCGACCGCTGGCTGGACCCGCAGGTCGAGCGCACCCGCGGGCGGCCGCTGGCCACCGGCCGCGTATCCGGCCGCGAGGCGCTGTGGGTATTCGTGGCGCTGATGGTGGCGGCCTTCGCCCTGGTCCTGACTCTCAACCGGTTGAGCGTCTACCTGAGCGTGGTCGGCCTGTTCCTGGCCGCCACCTATCCCTACCTCAAGCGCCACACCTACCTTCCGCAGGTCTACCTGGGGCTGGCGTTCGGCTGGGGCATCCCGATGGCCTTCGCCGCCGTGCTCGGCACCATCCCCGCGGTCGCCTGGGTCCTGTACTTCGCCAACATCCTGTGGGCGACGGCCTACGACACCTGGTATGCGATGGTCGATCGCGACGACGACATCCGCGCCGGCTCCAAGTCCACCGCGATCCTGTTCGGCGACCTGGACCTGGTGATCCAGGGGGTGCTGTTCGCGCTGGCGCTGGCGGCGCTGTGGATGGTCGGGCGCCAGGCCGGGCTGGGCATCTATTACTGGGCCGGGCTGGGGCTGGCGACGCTGCTGGTCGGCTACCAGTTCATGCTCGCCCGCCATCGAGAGCGCGATGCGTGCTTCCACGCCTTCCTGCACAACAACTGGGTGGGCATGGCCGTGTTCGCAGGCATCGCCCTGGATTACGTGCTGGGGGGCTGACCCGCCAAGGCGCGGGCGTACCGGCGCAGCGGACAGGACCTTCGCGCAAACCCGGCTTGCCTGGGATCACGGCACCCGCGCGCAGACCCAGGCGTCGACCCGCGACACGCCGGCGCGCAACAGCGTGGTCGCCGCCGCTTCCAGGGTTGCGCCGGTGGTCATGACATCGTCGACCAGGGCCACATGGTCGGGCAGGGCGATGCCCAGCGGCACCTGGAAGGCCCGGCGCAGGTTGCGTTGCCGGGCGACCGCGTCCAGCTCCGACTGCGGCTCGGTGGCGCGGCTGCGGACCAGGGCATCGGCCAGCAGCGGCACCTGCAGGGTGCGGGCCAGCGGCCTGGCCAGTTCCAGCGCCTGGTCGTAACCGCGTTGGCGCAGACGGCTGGCATGCAGCGGCACCGGCACCAGCGCGGCCGGCCGGGGCACAGCGCGCAGCGCCTGGGCCATCAGGTCCGACAGCAGGCGGCCGGCGGCCAGGTCGCGGTGGAACTTGAGTCGCGGCACCAGCCGGTCCAGCGGGAATCCATAGACGAACGCGGCATGGGTCCGGGTCATCGGCGGTGGCCGCTGCAGGCAGGCGCCGCAGGTTCCGGGCGCAAGCAGCGGCAACGCGCAGCGCAGGCAGGCCGCCTCGGTCCACGGCAGCGCCCGGGTGCAGGCGCCGCATAGATCACGACGCTCCAGGCCGGTCTCGCCGCACAGCAGGCAACGCGGCGGAAGCATCATCGCGGCGGCCTTGCGCAGCCACCGGTCAACTTTCAACGCATCCATGCGGTTGACAGCCTCGTTGCGGGTTAACAGACTTCCCCGACTTTAACGCCGCGAGGCCCCGATGTCCGCTTCCGTCCAAGCTGCCGCCAGTGTGCTCCGCCATGACTGGCAACAGGCCGAACTGCTGGCCCTGTTCGACCTGCCGTTCCCTGAACTGCTGCACCGTGCCGCCAGCGTCCACCGGCTGCATTTCGACCCGGCCCAAGTCCAGGTCTCGACCCTGCTGTCGGTCAAGACCGGCGGCTGCCCGGAGGATTGCGCCTATTGCCCGCAGGCCCAGCGCTACCACACCGGGGTGGATGCGCAGAAACTGATGAGCACCGAGGCGGTGCTGGAGAAGGCCAGGCAGGCCAAGGCCGCCGGCGCCTCGCGCTTCTGCATGGGCGCGGCCTGGCGCTCGCCCAAGGACCGCGACATCCCGAAGGTCGCGGCGATGATCCGCGAGGTCAAGGCGCTGGGCCTGGAGACCTGCGCGACCCTGGGCATGCTCAGCGCGCCGCAGGCCGATGCGCTGAAGACGGCCGGGCTGGACTATTACAACCACAACCTGGACACCGCGCCGGACTTCTACGGCCAGATCATCCATACCCGCGAATACCAGGACCGGCTGGACACCCTGGAGCACGTGCGCGACGCCGGCATGAAGACCTGTTGTGGCGGCATCGTCGGCATGGGCGAATCGCGCGCCCAGCGCGCCGGCCTGCTGCTGGCCCTGGCCAACCTGCCCGCGCATCCGGATTCGGTGCCGATCAACCGCCTGGTCCAGGTCGAAGGCACCCCGCTGCACGGCACCGCCGAGCTGGATCCGTTCGAATTCGTGCGCACCATCGCAATTGCACGCATCACCATGCCGCACTCTATGGTCCGGTTGTCGGCCGGTCGCGAATCCATGAGCGACGAACTGCAGGCGCTGTGTTTCGCCGCCGGGGCCAACTCGATCTTCTACGGGGAAAAACTGCTTACCACCGGCAACCCGGACGTGGAGCGCGACCAGGCGCTGTTCGCCCGCCTTGGCCTGCGACCCATGGCCGTGGAAGTGCACAGCGGCACCGTGCACGCCGACATTGTCGAAACACCTTCCACCTGCGAGCGCGCCGCCTGAGCCATGCCACGTCCAGACCTGCATGACCGTGTCCTTTCCCTGCGCAAGCTGCGGCTCGCCCAGGGTCGCGCGCGGACGCGCCGCACCATCGGCCGCCGCGACGGCGTACGCGTGGAGGTGGACGGTCGCTGGCTGACCGAGTTCTGCGGCAACGACTACCTGGGCCTGTCGCAGCAGTTCGAGGTGGTCAGTGCACTGCAGGACGGCGCGGCCCGCGATGGCGTCGGCGCCGGCGCTTCGCACCTGGTCAGCGGCCACCATGCCGCGCACGAGGCGCTGGAACGCGAGATGGCCCAGTGGCTGGGCTATCCGCGCGCGCTGCTGTTCGGCAGCGGCTTCCTGGCCAACCTGGCGGTGCAGCAGGCCCTGCTTCAGGAAGACGGCGACGTGTGCGTGCAGGACCGGCTCAACCACGCCAGCCTGCTGGATGCCTCGCTGCTGGCCGGCTGTCGGTTGCGGCGTTATCCGCATGGCGATGCCGAAGGCGCCCTGCGCCAGCTCAAGCATGCCCCGGAAGGCGCGGCGATGCTGGCCACCGATGGCGTCTTCAGCATGGACGGCGACGTGGCCCCGCTGCGCGCGCTGACCCTGGTCGCGCGCATGCAGCAGGCGCTGCTGTACGTGGACGATGCGCATGGCGTCGGTGTGCGCGGCCCCGAGGGCCGCGGCAGCGTCGCCGAGGCCGGGCTCGGCCTTGCCGAGGTCCCGTTGCAGCTGGTCACCCTGGGCAAGGCGCTGGGTGGGTACGGCGCGGTGGTGGTCGGCGACGAAACCCTGGTCCAGCACCTGGCCGAAACCGCGCGTCCCTACATCTACACCACCGCGTTGCCGCCGGCCCAGGCCGCCGCCACGCTGGTCGCGGTCCGCCAGGCGCGCCGGGACCAGTGGCGCCGGGAAAAGCTGTTTGGCCTGATCGCCCGCTTCCGCAGCGGCGCCCAGCGCCACGGCCTGGATACCCTGCCTTCCGATTCGCCGATCCAGCCGATCCTGTGCGGCGACGATGCCACCGCGATGTCGATGTCGGCGGCGCTGGAAAGCGCCGGCTACCTGGTCACCGCGATCCGTCCACCGACGGTGCCCGAGGGCAAGGCGCGGTTGCGCGTCACCCTGTCGGCGCTGCACCTGGCCACGGAAGTGGATGCGCT
>SEHC01000010.1 GCA_004173415.1 Lysobacteraceae bacterium | reverse complement strand
CATTTCTTGGCGATGACCGCAGCGGCCACGCGCATGGTCGTCTCGCGGGCCGAGGACCGGCCGCCGCCGCGCGGGTCGCGGATGCCGTACTTCTGCCAGTAGGTGTAGTCGGCGTGGCCCGGGCGGAACTGGTCGGCGATCTTGCCGTAATCCTTGCTGCGTGCATCGGTGTTGCGGACCAGCAGGGCGATGGGGGTTCCGGTGGTCCTGCCCTCGTACACCCCGCTGAGGATCTCCACCTCGTCGGCCTCGTGCCGGGCCGAGGTATGCCGCGACTTGCCGGTGGCGCGGCGATCCAGGTCGTGACGGAACTCTTCCACCGCGATTTCCAGTCCCGGCGGGCAGCCGTCGATCACGCAGCCGATGGCCGGCCCATGCGATTCGCCGAAGGTGGTGACGCGGAAAAGGTGTCCGAACTGGTTGTAGGACATGTCAGCCTCCGGTGCGGACTGGATGGTGGCTCGCGACGTTGCTGGCCGCGGTGTCTCCGATCATAGGGCGCTGGCCATGATCTCGTCCTCCACCTGCCGGATCAGCTCGATCCGGTCGATGCCGTGCCCGGCCCCGTCGCGGGATAGCGAGATGAAGAATTCGTTGCCCTCGGTCGGGTGGAACGAGGACTCGCGCAGCGGCGTCAGCCCCAGTTGGAAAAGGTCCTCCACCACCAGGCGGAACGAGCTGGGGGTGAAGCACCAGGCGTGGATGTCCAGGTAGGCGTCCTGCTCGATGATGGTCCGGAAGCCCATGCGCGCATCGGCGACGCCGTGCATGAAGGCCAGGCCGGGGGCCGATCTGCCGCTTGGCGTGGCCGCATCCCAGGAAATCGCCTCACCGAGCCTGGCCACGTTGAGGAAATACTCCGCCACCCTGCCGGCACTGTGGTTGCGGCGTTTCTCCACGTGGGCGTCGATGACCTGGGCGATGCTGGTCAAGGGGCGCAGGCGGTCGAAGCAGTAGCGTTTGTCCGGCACCGCCAGCGAAAGCACGCCATTGTCGCGGAGCAGTCCGCTGCAGTCGTTCAGGAAGCCCACGAAGTCGGGGACGTGCTCGATGACATGCGAGGCGATGATCCAGTCGTAGTGCTCGCTCCGGCCTATCAGGTCGGCGTAGCGCTCACCCTTCCAGACGAAATCCACGTGCTCGATGGCATCCAGGTCGACACCGTGTTCCCGGTACTTTTCGACCAGGCCGTCGCGGTCCAGGTGGTCCATGACGTCAACGCGATACCCCTCGCGCTTGGGTGCGACCGGGCTGTGCGAAGGACCGATTTCCAGGCCGACGCCGCCGACGTCCACCGGCGCCAGGATCCTGCCGCGACGACCGGACAGCTGGGCGCCGGCAAGCGGCGTCATGCGGTCGTCCTGGCGTCCGCCAGCTCCCGGATCCGGTGGTGATGCACGATCAATTCGCTGCACTCCACCGCAAAGATGCCCATCTGTCCCACCTTGAACTCGATCCAGGCGAATTCGACATCGGGCAGCAGCTTGACCAGGGCGCGCTCGGATTCGCCGACCTCGCAGATCAGCAGTCCGTCCTGGCTCAGGTGCAGCGGCGCATCGCGCAGGATCTTGAGCACCAGGTCCAGGCCATCGTCGCCGGCGCGCAGGCCCAGCTCGGGCTCGTAGGAATATTCCTTCGGCAGGGCGTCGGTCTCGGCGTTGGTGACGTAGGGCGGATTGGTCACGATCAGCTGGTAGTGCTCGCCGGAGAGGCCGGAAAACAGGTCCGACTTGAGCAGCCGCGCATTGTCGGCGTGCAGGCGGGCCTTGTTCTCGGCGGCCAGGGCCAGCGCATCGACGCTGATGTCCACGCCATCCACGTGCCAGTCCGGGTTGTAGTGGGCCATGGCGATGGCGATGCAGCCCGAACCGGTGCACAGGTCCAGCGCGCGCCGCACTTCGCGTCCGCCCAGCCAGGGCTCGAAGCCGCTCTCGATCAGTTCGGCGATCGGCGAACGCGGGACCAGCGCGCGGTTGTCGCTCTTGAAGTTCAGGCCGGCGAACCAGGCCTCGCCGATCAGGTAGGCGATCGGCACCCGCTCTTCGATGCGGCGGTCGAACAGGCCCAGGATCTCGGCCTTCTCCGTCGCGGTCAGGCGCGCCACGCCGTAGGCCGGGCCCAGGTCGTTGGGCAGGTGCAGGGTGTGCAGGACCAGCTGGGTGGCTTCGTCCAGGGCGTTGTCGTAGCTGTGCCCGAAGGTCAGCCCCGAGGCCGAAGGTCAGCCCCGAGGCATTGAAGCGGCTGGCGCCGTAACGGATCAGGTCGATGATCGTATGCAGTTCTGCGGCCGGGTCGGCAGTCATGGCGAGGCTTTCAGGGGATCGGCCCGGGATTATAGGGGTGGCCGGGGGGACGCGCCGGTATCATGTCGACTCGTCGCAGTGGAAGACCCCATGTTCAATCGCAGGATCGGATTCATCCTCGTCATCGCCCTGGCCGCGGGCCTGGGCCTGCTGGCCGCGCAGAAGTTTTTCGGGACCGGGCCGGCGGGGCCGCAGTGGCCCGAAACCAGGACCGTCACCCTGTTCCCGCAGCCTCGCGACCTGCCCGCCTTCTCGCTGCGCCAGTCCGACGGCACCCAGCTGGCCTCGGGCGAACTGAACGGCCATTGGACCCTGGTGTTCCTGGGCTTCACCTATTGCCCCGACGTCTGCCCCACCACCCTGGCCGAGCTGGCCCAGGCCCAGAACCAGTGGAAGTCGCTGCCCGACAGCACCCGCCCGCGGGTCCTGTTCGTGTCGGTCGACCCGGAACGCGACACGCCCACCCGGATCGGCGAATACGCCCACGGTTTCCACGCCGACACGCTGGCCGCGACCGCCGACGTCCCGGCCCTGGAGGATTTCGCCAAGTCGCTGATGTTCGTGTTCCAGAAGGTGCCGGGCAAGCGTTTCGAGCAGGACCCGCAGGACTACACCATGGACCATTCGGCCAATATCGCCGTGCTCGACCCGAAGGGCCGCATGGCCGGCTTCATCAAGCCGCCGTTCCAGCCACGCGAGATCGCCGCGGATCTGCTTCTGCTGACCCGGGCGGAGGTCAAATGAGCCTGCTCACCCTGCTTACCTACGTGCTGCCGCACCGGCTGATGTCGTCGCTGGCCCGACGCCTGGCGTATTCGCCGTCGCCGCGCCTCAAGCAATGGCTGATCGACACGGTGACGCGCAAGTTCGGCGTCGACCTTGCCGAAGCCGCGCAGGCCGATGCCCGCGCGTACCCGACGTTCAATGCCTTCTTCACCCGCGCCCTGAAGCCGGGCGCGCGCGTCGCCGACCCGGATCCGCGCGCCCTGCTGATGCCGGCCGACGGCCGCATCAGCCAGTGCGGGCCCATCGAGAACGGCCGCATCTTCCAGGCCAAGGGCCAGTCCTTCACCGCCGCCGAGCTGCTGGGCGACGCAGAGGCGGCCGAGCCTTTCCGCAACGGCCTGTTCGCGACGGTCTACCTGTCGCCGAAGGATTACCACCGCGTGCACATGCCGTGGAGCGGCACCCTGCGCGAGACGGTGCACGTACCGGGCCGGCTGTTCAGCGTGGGCACCGCCGCGGTCGCCAGCGTGCCGCGCCTGTTCGCCCGCAACGAGCGACTGGTCTGCCATTTCGACACCAGCTTCGGGCCGATGGCCTCGGTGATGGTCGGCGCCCTGCTGGTGTCGGGCGTGGAGACGGTGTGGAGCGGTGTGGAGATCCCGCGCTATGGCGATGCGATCAGCCGCAAGGACTGGCGCGGGAAGGGGATCGTGCTGGAGCGCTTTGCCGAAATGGCCCGATTCAACTACGGCTCGACGGTGATCGTGCTGCTGCCGCCGGGCGTGGCGGAGCTGGAGCCCTCGCTGCAGGCGGAAACTGCGGTCAGGCTGGGCCAGGCGCTGGCACGGCTGCGCTAATGCAGACCAGGCGGCAGGATTCCGGCGCGTGGCGACGCGCCGGCGTATACCGGCGCTTTCAACTCCACTCGGCGCGGCTGGGGCAGGCGCTGGCGCGGCTGCGGTAATACAGACCAGGCGGCAGGATCCGGGCGCGTGGCGACGCGCCGGCGTGTAGTGGCGCTTTCAACTCCACTCGGCTTGGCTGGGCCAGGCGCTGCCACGGCTACGCTGATCCGTGAAGGGACCGCCCGCGTAGGCGCGGCAGCCAAGCCAACCAGCCTCAGGACGATTGGCGGGTGCTTCGCGACTTGCGTCGCCCCTACGCGCATGCAGACCCGGCACATCGGCCACGGTCATGGAGAGAAATTGCCCGCCCTGGGCTGGCTCCCGCTGTGGATTGCGCGGCAGCCCTTATTTCCTGCAACCCTGCAACTTCAGCTCCTGGCCCGGCCGCACGCTGTAATCCGGGGCCTTCAATCCGTTCGCCTGCGCCAGCGCCTTCAGCTCGCAATCGAACTTGCGCGCGATCCTGCCCAGGTTGTCGCCGCGCGCCACCCGGTACTCGCGCACCTGCGCCAGCTTGGGCTTGGCCGGCTGCGGCTGGCCGGTCGCCACCGTGGTCGGCACGCCTTCGACGGGGGTCAGCTCGCCCACGTCCACGGTCCCGGTGCTGCGCACGATGGCCGCGCCGACCTCGGCCGCGATCAGGGTACGGGCCAGGTCGGCGCGCGGGCCGCTGACGCAGTTGCGCGCGTACAGGCTGGCGATCCGAGCGGTGCCCTTCATCGGCGTGCCGGCCGGGATCCAGGCATCGGCTTCATAGCGCGGATTGAGGTTGCGCAGCGCGCGCATGTAGCCGTCGCGGGTCCCGCCATTGCCCAGGCAGATGGTCAGCTCATAGATCGAGGCCGGCTTGGCCAGCACGAAGTTGGCCGGTTGCGCGTCGACCCTGGGGAACTCCAGGCCGTACTGCTTCGGATGCAGGAACAGCCAGGCCGCGGCGATCACCATCGGCACGTAGTCCTTGGTCTCGCCCGGGAACTGGTTGTAGACCGCTTCGTCCCAGAAGCCGCGGCCGCCGAACTGGCTGTACACGCGCTGGGCGCGGCCTTCGCCGCCGTTGTAGGCGGCCAGCGAATACTCGATGCTCTTGTTCAGCGCGCGCATGCGCTCGTCCAGGTACTCCGCGCTGGCCATGCCCACCGCGGTGGGATCGAAGCGCGTATCGAAGCCGGTGCCGTCCGGCCCCAGGCCGAAGCGCCGTCCGGTGGCCGGCATGAACTGCATCAGCCCGGCCGCGCCGGCGCGCGAACTGGCGTGCACGCGGCCGTTCGATTCCTTGGCCATGATCCCGAACAGCAGCGCCTCGGGCAGGCCATGACCCTGCCATGCCGGCCACATCGCCGGCCGCACGTACTGGTAGTTCTCATAGCTGGTGATCAATGACACGCGCATGTCGGTCAGCCAGCGGCGGATGCCGGCCTGCACCGCCGGGTTGTACTGCACCATCCGGTCGAAGGCATGGCGCTGGTCGTTGAGCAGCCTGGCGGCACGGGCCGCTTCCGGCAGGGCGACCGCCTCGGCGTGGTCGCTGCCGTCGTCCAGCAGGTCCACGTCGCCCTCGGTGTCGGATGCGGAAGACTCGGCGTCCACGTTCTGCTTGAGCAGCCGCTTGTAAGCGGCCAGCATCGTGTGCACCGGGCACCCGCGCTGCTTCAGGCAGGCGGTCATCACGTCTTCCATGTCCTCCAGCGCCGCGTCGCCTTCGGTGGTGCCACGAGGATCGCTGTTGGCGCCGAGCACCAGCGCGTCGCGGTAGCGCTTCTCGGCGGCGACCATGCGCTGGTCGAGGACTTCGACGGCCTCGCGGTCGCGCGCGGAGACGCGCTGGGCCTGGGCGGAAGGAGCAAGGAAGATCAGTGGCAGCACGGCCAGCAGCGGCCAGCCGCGCGGCAGGGAAAGCGAAAAAGGCATCAGCGGGGACTATTGCGAAAAAAGCAGGTTAGCCCCCCTTCGCCGCACGGGGCAAGGTTGACAACGGCCGTCATTGCCCTGCGCGACAGTTTCAGCCGCTAGAATCCCGGCTTCGACCTCACGCAAGGAACGACATGGATCCCATCCTGCTGGGCAAGGGCCTCACCGACGATGTGGCGGTCACACTTTTGCCCAGGTTCGGCAATCGCCACGGCCTGGTAGCCGGGGCCACCGGCACCGGCAAGACCGTGACCCTGATGACCCTGGCCGAGGGCTTCTCGCGCATGGGCGTGCCGGTGTTCATGGCCGACGTGAAGGGGGACGTGTCCGGCCTGGCCGTGCCAGGCGACGGCAGCGAGAAGATCCTGCAGCGCGCCCGGCAGATCGGCGTGGCCGACTACGCGGCCGGCGCCAGCCCGGTGATCTTCTGGGACATCTATGGGGCCAAGGGCCATCCGGTGAGGACCACGGTCAGCGAGATGGGTTCGATCCTGCTGGCCCGCATACTCGAATTGAACGACACCCAGAGCGGCGTGCTGGACATCGTCTTCAAGCTGGCCGACGACCGCGGCCTGCTGTTGCTCGACCTGGACGACCTGCGCGCCCTGCTGGCGCTGGTGGCCAACGAACGCAAGGACATCGCCACCGAATACGGCCTGGTCAGCACCGCCTCGGTCGGCGCGATCCAGCGCGCCCTGCTGCGCCTGGCCCAGAACGGCGGCGAAGGCTTCTTCGGCGAGCCGGCGCTGGAACTTGCCGACCTGATGCGCACCGGCACGGACGGCCGCGGGGTGATCGGGATCCTCGCCGCCGACCAGCTGATCCTCAACCCGCGCCTGTATTCGAGCTTCCTGCTGTGGCTGCTGTCGGAGCTGTTCGAGCAGTTGCCGGAAGTGGGCGACCTGGACAAGCCGAAGCTGGTGTTCGTGTTCGACGAAGCGCACCTGCTGTTCGACGATTCCCCGCCCGCCCTGGTCCAGCGCGTGGAACAGGTGGTGCGCCTGATCCGTTCCAAGGGCGTGGGCGTGTACTTCTGCTCGCAGTTCCCCGACGACGTGCCCGACAACATCCTCGGCCAGCTGGGCAACCGGGTGCAGCACGCGCTGCGTGCGTTCACGCCGCGCGACCAGAAGGCCGTGCGCGTCGCGGCCGAGACCTTCGTCCCGAACCCCAAGCTCGACGTGGCCGAGGCGATCTCACGGCTCGGCACCGGCGAGGCACTGGTCTCGACCCTGCAGGACAAGGGCGTGCCCATGCCGGTGCAGCAGACCCTGATCGCGCCGCCGCGATGCCGCATGGGGTCGATCAGCGAGGCCGAACGCAGTCAGGTGCGCGCCGGCAGCCCGGTCGGGATGAAGTACGACAAGCCCATCGACCGCGAGTCGGCGGCCGAGATGCTGGCCGGCCGTGCCGAAGCGGCGGCCAAGGCCGCCGACGCGCCCCCGGCCAAGGACGACGCCGAAGCCGGCGGCTTCGGTCAATCGATCAAGGATGCGGTGTTCGGCACCAAGCGTCGCCAGGGCATGGTCGAGACCATGGCCAAGCAGACCGCGCGCACCGTCGGCAACCAGGTCGGAAGGCAGATCCTGCGTGGCCTGCTTGGCGGCATCTTCGGCGGCAAGCGTTGATCGATCGGGAAGGCGGCCAACCGACCGAGTTCGGCTTCCGTCGAAGCGACGACTCGGCCGGGCCGCACCTGATGGTGGCGACTGCATGGCCGCCGACGGATTCGATTGGCCGCATGTGCCCAAGCGCTTCGGAAAAACACCAAGCCTCGCCTCGACACCACGGAAAAAAACCAACATGACCCAGCGCACACCGATCCTGCTCGCCCTCGTCCTTGTCCTGGCAAGCGCCTGCAAACCCGCGACTCCCGTCGCCACGCCCGAGCCTGCAGCTGCGCCGCCGCAAGCGGCCGCCAGTCCCGCCAACCCCGTCGATGCCACGGCGGTGGTCGACAACACCGCGGCCAGTGGGACCGGTCCGGCCGTGGTCGACAGCAAGGCGATCGCCGGCCGCTTCGGCGACGGCGAGTCGGTGCTGGAACTGCGCGCCGACGGTGCCTACGTGCAGACCCTGGCCGCCGCCGGCAACGTGATTTCCAGCGATGGCAGCTGGAGCGCGACCGACAAGGGCCTGCTGCTCGACCCCAACAGCAAGTCGGCCGAGGACGTGCGCCTGGTCGTCGTCTCCAACGACGAACTGAGCATGGACGACGGCAAGCACGTGTTCCGCCGCATCGCCGCCGGCAAGTGAGCCGCTGGCGCCCACCGGGGGAAAAAAGCACGGCCCTGATCACCCGGGAAGGGCATGAGCGGCTGAAGGCCGAGCTGGACGACCTCTGGCGCGTGCGCCGGCCCGAAGTGGTCAAGGCATTGACCGCCGCGGCCGCCGAAGGCGACCGTTCCGAGAACGCCGAGTACCACTACCGCAAGAAGCAGCTCGGCGAGATCGACAGGCGGGTCCGCTACCTGAGCAAGCGGCTGGAGGAGTTGCGGGTCGTCGACACCGCCCCAGCCGATCCACAGGCGGTGTTCTTCGGCGCCACCATCGAACTCGAGAACGTCGGCAACGGCGCGATGTCTCGCTACCGGATCGTCGGCCCCGACGAAACCGATGCCTCGCGCGGCTACATCAGCATCGATTCACCGCTGGCCCGGGCGATGCTGAAGAAGCGGGTGGACGACGAGTTCGAAGCGTCCCTGCCGACCGGCATCGCCAGCTTCGCCATCATCGGGGTGTTCTATGAAGGCTGATACCGTCGGCTCCGTCGCGCTTCGCGCCGCGCTCGCCGCCTGAGGGAACGCAGATGGGACACTGGATCGAAATCGCCACCGTCGACGGGCCCGTGGCTGGCTGGAAAGTCGATGCCGAGGGCAAGCCACGCGGCGCCATAGTGGTGATCCAGGAGATCTTCGGGGTCAACGCGCATATCCGCAGCGTCGCCGAGGACTATGCAGCGCAGGGATACGCGACCCTGGCGCCGGCCTACTTCGACCTGGCCGAACGCGGGGTCGAGCTTGGCTACGACGCGGCAGGCGTGGCCCGGGGGCGCGCGCTGATCGGCGAACTGGGACTGGAAAAAGCAGTGGGCATCACCGCCGCCGCCGCGCAGGTGCTGCAGGCGGCGGGCAAGGTCGGCACGGTCGGCTATTGCTGGGGCGGTACCGTCGCCCTGCTCGCCGCGCTGCGCCTCGGCCTGCCTTCGGTGAGCTATTACGGGGCGCGCAACGTGCCGTTCCTGCAGGAAACGCCGAAGGCCCCGGTGCTGTTCCATTTCGGCGAGCG
Organism: Lysobacteraceae bacterium; assembly: GCA_004173415.1. Lineage (GTDB taxonomy): Bacteria > Pseudomonadota > Gammaproteobacteria > Xanthomonadales > Xanthomonadaceae > Pseudoxanthomonas_A. The sequence goes on along the minus strand of SEHC01000010.1, from coordinate 9,103 downwards.
CGACGCCTCCATCCCGCCGGAGATGGTGCAGCGGCATCGCGACTTGTTGCCCCAGATGCAGGTGCATGCCTACCCGGCCGGGCATGGCTTCAATTGCGACATGCGCGCCGACTTCGAGCCGGCCAGCGCCAGGCTGGCCCGCGAACGCAGCCTCGCTTTCTTCGCCGGGAACCTGGCGTGAGCGGCTTCGAACTGGATCCGCGCCTGGGCGCGGACAGCGTGTTCATCGCCGAGGGCCCGCTGTCCCAGGTGCGGATGATGGATGACCAGCGCTTTCCCTGGCTGGTGCTGGTGCCACGGCTGGCGGATGCCTGCGAATGGATCGACCTGGACGGCGCCCAGCAACGCCTGCTGCTGGCCGAGGTCAACCAGGCCGGCCGGCTGCTGCGCGACCTCGACGGAATCCACAAGCTCAACATCGGCGCACTGGGCAACATCGTCCGCCAGTTGCACGTACACCTGGTCGGCCGCCACGCCGCCGACGCGGCCTGGCCGGGACCGGTCTGGGGTAGCGGCAGTGCGCTGCGTTATCCGCCGGACCTGCTCCAGGCGCGGATAGCCCAGTGGCGTTCGCTGCTCGGATGAGGCGACCACCGTGCGGACCCGCCACCCACCCGCAGGCCGGACAATACCCGGCCGTTCAGCCGCGCCGCCGACGGCGCCTGATCCGACCAAGGAGACACCCATGCATCGATTGATACTGGCGGTACTGATGGCGATGGCCGCATTGCCCGCGCAGGCGGCGCTATTCGGCAAATCACCGGAGAAATCCGCAGCCGAGGCAGCCGCCGCGAGCATGGCCGCGGTCACCATCTGGATCGACGCCAGCTGGGGATTCCGCAACCAGGGCGCCGCCAACAACCTGAGCAAGGCCCACCAGGCCTTCGCCAGCCGCGGTTACAAGGTGGTCAGCGTGGAGCCCTATATCGAAAACGGCGACCTGCAGGGCTTCTTCGTCACCTACCAGAAACCCTGATACCGCGACCGGTGGCCATGGATACGGCAGGGCGCGGGCCTGCCGCGCACGTGCTGAATTGCCTCGCCACCGCCCCTCGCCCCTCGCCCGTCCCGCTCAGGTGCGCGGCAGGGTCACGCCGGTCTGGCCCTGGTACTTGCCGCCGCGGTCCCTGTAGCTGGTCTCGCAGACTTCATCGGATTCGAAGAACAGCATCTGGGCCACGCCCTCGTTGGCGTAGATCCGCGCCGGCAGTGGCGTGGTGTTGCTGAACTCCAGGGTGACGTGGCCTTCCCACTCCGGCTCCAGCGGGGTCACGTTGACGATGATCCCGCAGCGCGCGTAGGTGCTCTTGCCCAGGCATACGACCAGGGTGCTGCGCGGGATGCGGAAATATTCCACCGTGCGCGCCAAGGCGAAGCTGTTGGGCGGGATCACGCACGAGTCGGCTTCCACGTCGACGAAGCTGCCGCTGTCGAAATGCTTGGGGTCGACGATGGTGGAGTTGATGTTGGTGAAGATCTTGAATTCGCGCGAGCAGCGCACGTCGTAGCCGTAGCTGGAAGTGCCGTAGCTGACGATGCGCTCGCCGTTGACCCCGTCCTTGTTGGCGAATTTCACCTGTCCTGGTTCGTACGGTTCGATCATGCCGTGCTGCTCGGACATGCGGCGGATCCAGCGGTCACTCTTGATGCTCATGCGTCGATTCCTGGGGCCGTTCGGCCGGGCAAGGGGTTATGGCGGGAAGGATTCTAGCGGGCCGGCGGCCCGGTTCGGCGCGGCCTAGATCAGCGACGAAGCGATCGGCATCGCCGCGCGCGGACGCCGGGCCAGTTCGGCGGCCAGCGCAGCGGCCACCTCGCGGTAGGCCTGGGCCACGGCCGAGTCCGGCGCGGCCACGACCACCGGGCGCCCGGCATCGCCCTGCTCGCGGATGGCGATGTCCAGCGGCAGCGAACCCAGCAGGGGCACGCCGTACTGCGCGGCCATGCGCTGGCCGCCACCGTCGCCGAACAGGTGTTCCCGGTGCCCGCAGTTGCTGCACACGTGCACGGCCATGTTCTCGACGATGCCCAGCACCGGCACGTTCACCTTCTGGAACATCGCCAGCGCCTTCTTCGCATCCAGGGTGGCGATGTCCTGCGGGGTGGTGACGATGACCGCGCCGGCGACCGGGATCTTCTGGGCCAGGGTCAGCTGGATGTCGCCGGTACCGGGTGGCAGGTCGATCAGCAGGTAGTCCAGGTCGTCCCAGCGCGTATCGGTGAACAACTGGGTCAAGGCGCTGGTGGCCATCGGCCCGCGCCAGATCATCGGCGTATCGGCATCGACCAGGAAGCCGATCGACATGGCCTCGACCCCGAATGCGCGCATCGGTTCGATCGACTTGTTGTCCGGGCTCTCCGGCTTGCCGCTGAGGCCCAGCATGGCCGGGATGCTGGGGCCATAGACGTCGGCATCGAGGAGTCCGACCCGCGCGCCCTGCGCATGCAGGGCCAGGGCCAGGTTGACCGCGGTGGTGGACTTGCCCACCCCGCCCTTGCCCGAACCGACCGCGATGACGTTCCTGATCCGGGGGGACGGCGACAACCCCGGCTGCACTGCATGCGCGCTGATTCGATGCTCCACTGCCAGACAAACCCCAGGATGACCAAGGCGTTCATTTTAGCCGCATCACCTCCCACCCCGCCTGCTGAATGCCGATGCCCGCCGCCTTCCATACGCTGGCGGATGCGGTATAAAGGCGGCGCCCCAGGAATCATCGATGCGTTCACCGGCGATCCTGCAACCACATCCACCATCCCTGGGAGGGGAACATGCGCAACAAACTCCTCGTATCTCTGCTTGCCCTGCCGTTGCTGGCCCTTTCCATGTCGGCCATGGCCGCCGATGCCACCGGTCGCTGGAAGACCATCGACGATGAAACCGGACAGGTGAAGTCGATCGTCGAAATCTACAAGACCACCAACGGCACCCTGGCCGGCAAGGTGGTCGAGGTCCTGAAGTCCGACAAGCCCAACCCGGTGTGCGACAAGTGCTCCGGCGCCAACAAGAACAAGCCGATCACCGGCATGGTGATCCTGTGGGGCCTGAAGGCCGTCGACGACACCCACTGGGCCGGCGGCAACATCCTCGACCCGGCCAAGGGCAAGACCTACAAGTCCAAGATCACCCTGGTCGAAGGCGGCAAGAAGCTGCAGATGCGCGGTTTCATGGGCATCGAGGCCCTCGGCCGCACCCAGACCTGGATCCGCGAGTAAGCGCATCCCCACGCCTCACGCGACACTGCATTCGGCCCGGCTTCCACCGGGCCGAAGCTTTTTGCGCCAGGGCGGTTTGCCGCCCATGCGATAATCGCGTCCCCTTCGCACGCCATCGCCCATGACCCGCACCGCCCTCGTCACCACCGCCCTGCCCTACGCCAACGGCCCCTTGCACCTGGGCCACCTGGTGGGCTACATCCAGGCCGACATCTGGGTGCGCGCGCGGCGGCTGGGGGGCGACACCACCTGGTTCGTCTGCGCCGACGACACCCATGGCACGCCGATCATGCTGGCCGCGGAAAAGGCCGGGGTCACCCCCGAGGCCTACATCGCCGGCGTGCAGGCCTCGCACGAGCGCGACTTCGCCGCCTTCGGCGTGGACTTCGACCATTACGACTCTACCCATTCGGCGGCCAACCGCGGATTGACCGAGGATTTCTACGCCAGGCTCGAGACCGGCGGCCACATCGCCCGGCGCAGCGTGGCCCAGTTCTACGACCCGGCCAAGGGCATGTTCCTGCCCGACCGCTACATCAAGGGCACCTGTCCCAACTGCGGCACGCCCGACCAGTACGGCGACAACTGCGAGAACTGCGGCGCGACCTACGCCCCGACCGAACTCAAGGAGCCCCGCTCGGTGCTGTCGGGCGCGACCCCGGAGCTGCGCGATTCGGAGCACTACTTCTTCGAGGTCGGGCGGTTCCAGGACTTCCTGCGCGAGTGGATGGCCGGCGACGTGGCCCTGCCGGGAGTCAAGGCCAAGCTGTCGGAATGGCTGGACGCCGAGGGCGGGCTGCGGGCCTGGGACATCTCCCGCGATGCGCCCTACTTCGGCTTCGAGATCCCCGGCGCGCCGGGCAAGTACTTCTACGTCTGGCTGGATGCGCCGATCGGCTACCTGAGCAGCTTCAAGACCCTGTGCGCGAACAGCGGCCTGGATTTCGAATCGCACTTGGTCGCGGGCACCGGCACCGAACTGCACCACTTCATCGGCAAGGACATCGTCAACTTCCACGGCCTGTTCTGGCCGGCGGTGCTGCACGGGGTCGGTTTCCGCGCGCCGACGCGCCTGCACGTCAACGGCTACCTGACCGTGGACGGGGCCAAGATGTCCAAGTCGCGCGGCACCTTCGTCATGGCCCGCACCTACCTGGACGTGGGCCTGGAACCGGAAGCGCTGCGCTACTACTACGCGGCCAAATCCTCCGGCGGCGTCGACGACCTGGACCTCAACCTCGGCGACTTCATCGCCCGGGTCAATGCCGACCTGGTCGGCAAGTTCGTCAACCTGGCCAGCCGCTGCGCCGGCTTCATCGAGAAGCGCTTCGACGGACGGCTTGCCGACGCACTCCCGGAACCGGCGATGTACGAGCGCTTCATCGCCGCCCTGGCGCCGATCCGCGAGGCCTACGAACGCAATGATCCGGCCAGCGCGATCCGCCAGACCATGACCCTGGCCGACGAGGCCAACCGCTACATCGACGACCGGAAGCCGTGGGTCATCGCCAAGGAACTTGATAAGGGACGGGAAGGCGCCGACGCCGAACTGCAGGCCGTCTGCAGCCAGGGCCTGAACCTGTTCCGGGTGCTGGTCGCCGCGCTCAAGCCGATCCTGCCGCGGACCGCCGTGCAGGCCGAGGAATTCCTCGCCGCGCCGGTGTACGCCTGGCGCGACCTGGAGGCGCCGTTGCTGGCCCACGCGGTCAAGACCTACCAGCCGCTGTTCACCCGCATCGACCCGAAGAAGACCGACGCCATGATCGAAACCTCCCGCGACACCCTGTCCGCGCCCGTCGCGGCCGAGCCGGCCGCGGCGACCGCGAAACCCGCTGCGGCCGGGCCCGCCGCGGCGACCGCGAAAGCCGGCGCCGCTAAGCCGGCGCCCGCGCCGGCCGCAGGCACGGACGGCCATGTCTCGATCGACGATTTTTCCAGGCTCGACCTGCGCATCGGCAAGGTGCTCGAATGCGGCTTCGTCGAAGGTTCCGACAAGCTGCTGCGCTTCCTCCTGGATGCCGGCGACCTGGGCCAGCGCCAGATCTTCTCCGGCATCCGCGCCAGCTATGCCGAGCCGGAGAAGCTGGTGGGCCGCAAGGTCGTATTCATCGCCAACCTGGCCCCGCGCAAGATGCGCTTCGGCACCAGCGAGGGCATGGTTCTCTCGGCCGGCTTCGACGGCGGCGCGCTGGCGCTGCTCGACGCGGACGACGCCGCAGAGCCCGGCATGCCGGTCCGGTGACCCAGGCATCGCCCGCGGCCACCGACCTGGCCCTGTTCGACTTCGACCACACCCTCACCCACGCCGACAGTTTCGGCCGCTTCCTGCGCGACCTGGCCACGCCGGCACAGCTGGCCGCGGCGCGCTGGAAACTCGGGCCGTGGCTGGCAGGTTACCGGCTGGGACTGGTGTCGGCGGCACGGCTGCGGGCACGGGCGGTGCGGCTGGCGTTCACCGGCCGCAGCGAGGCCGAAATACGCGACCACGGCGCGCGCCACGCCCGCGACGTCCTGGCCGGCATGCTGCGCCCGGAGATGATGCAGCGCCTCGCCTGGCATCGCGGCGAGGGCCATGCCGTGGTTCTGGTCTCCGCCTCGCTGGACGTCTACCTGCAGCCCTGGTGCGACGAACACGGCCTGCAGCTGATCTGCAATCGGCTGGAAGCCCGCAAGGGCGTGCTCAGCGGCCGCTACGACCAGGGCGATTGCGGACCGCACAAGGCCCGGCACATACGCGCGCGCTACGATGTGGCCGCCTACCGGCAGGTCCATGCCTACGGCGACAGCCGCGAGGACCTGGACATGCTGGCCCTGGCCCAGCAGCGCTGGTATCGCGGGCGCCTGCTCGACTGACCTTCGTCACGGGCCTCGCGCTCGCCGCTGCCTTCCGGACCCACACACCATGCCCATGAGCCCGGACACCGACGACCCGCTGATCGAGCGACTCGACCGGGTGTTGCCGCAGACCCAGTGCGGGCAGTGCGGGTTCGATGGCTGTCGCCCGTATGCCGAGGCCCTGGCCCATGGCGAGGCGCGCGTGGACCGTTGTCCTCCCGGCGGGGATCCCGGCGCCGAAACCCTCGCGCGGATCCTCGGCGTCGCCCCGCTTCCCTACGACCGTTCGCGCGGCGCGCACCAGCCGCCACTGGTCGCGCTGGTGGTCGAAGCCGACTGCATCGGCTGCACCAAGTGCATCCAGGCCTGTCCGGTCGACGCGATCATCGGCGGCGCCAAGCACATGCACGTGGTCATCGAGCCGCTGTGCACCGGTTGCGGACTCTGCGTGCCGGCCTGCCCGGTTGATTGCATCCGCATGCTCCCGGCCGACTGAGACGCCCGTCTGTGGCGCCCTTCGCGCCGCGTGCTCAGTCGCGCTTGCCGTCCGCGCAGGCAGAACAGAGGCGTTCGACCCGGTAGCCCTTGGCCCGCAGCTTCTCGACCACGCCGTCGGAGCCGAGCAGGTGCAGCGCGCCGACCACCACCAGGGCGTCGTCGGTGCCCGGTTGCGACAGGCGCCGCTCCAGCTTCGGCAGCCAGGCATCGTTGCGGGCCACGTTGATCCGCTGGTACAGGCGCGGGTACTGCTTCTTCATGTCCACGGCCATGCCGTTCCACAGCAGCGCGGCGTCACCGGCGCGCCAGGCCGAATGCAGGCGCGCGGTTTCCCGGCGTGCGTCCTTGGATTCGGACAACGCCTCGGCCAGGAACTGCAACTGCTCGACCTTGTCCATGCCGTCCAGCGAGCGGATCTGGTCGGCGCCGGTTTCCAGGCCGTCGGTGGGTTTGCCGGCACGGGCCGCCTGCGCGGACAGGTGCGCGTCCAGCCCCAGGCTGGGATCGAGCCCCTGCTTGCCCATCTCGGTAAGGGTGATGGTCAGGGCCGCGAACCAGGGCTCGAACAACTGCAGCACCTGCGGCGACAACCCGATCTTCTGCAGTTCCCTTGCGTTGGCCACGACCCACGCATCCAGCGCAGCGACCGTGGACGCAGGCAGCTCGCTGTTGAGCTGCCGGCCGTCTTGGCGCATGGCCGCGCGGGTCATCTGCATGGCCAGTTCGGGCGCCGCCATCTCTGCCGGCGGGATTTCGAAGACCAGCGATTCGGCGTCGGCGAACGCCGCGTCGACCTCCGCCGACAACGGATAGTCGTCCGGCTTGAGCAGGTGGAACGAGCCCAGCAGGTACAGAGAGTTGTCCGCGTCGGAGACCTTCCACAGCAGCGGCACCGGCGGCCCGGACCCGACCCCGGGCCTGCGCGCATCGGCATCGACCGCGAACACGGTCGCGGCGAGCCAGGCCAGCAGCAGGGACTTGAGCAGGAAAGGCTTGGACGGACGCATGGAATTCCAGGTCGACTGAGGTCGGAAAGCGGATCAGCGGGAGGGGGCGGGCACGTAGGCCTTTTCGCCGGCGTTGATCGCCAGGTCAAGGCGGTTCTCGGGGGGCGGCAATGGGCAGGTGGCGAATGGGGTGAACGCACACGGCGGGTTGTAGGCGCGATTGAAGTCGAGCACGACCTTGCCCTGCGCGTCCGCGCCCGGCACGTCCATGAAGCGGCCGGCGGGGTAACTGCCATGGCCGCTGGTGCGATCGGCGAAGACCAGGAACAGCGGCTGCCCCGGTTCGCCCATGGCCTCGATCCGGTAGGTCTTGCCGTCGCGGACGAACTCGACCACGCCCGGGTTGGAGGCGTCGATCTGGGTGCCGATGATGTCCACGATCGGCAGGGTCTTGCCCGGCGGATGCGGCAGCAGCCTGCCTTCCAGCTTCCAGCCCGGATCCGCGGGCCAGGACTCCACCCCGGTGAACTGCAGGCGGGTCGGCGCGTCGGCATGCTTGACCCGCAGGCCGAAGCGGTCCCCGCGCCTGATCACCGCCAGCACGCCCTTGCCCTGGTCGAAGCCGAGCAGGCTGGGCTTGGGGTCATGGTCGCTGTGCAGTTCGACCCGCCCCTTCAGCGGCTCGCCGTCCAGGGTCAGGGTGACGCCCCGCTCGGGGGTGAAGAACAGGCGACCGTCGCGCTGCTCCACCAGCCCCAGCCTGGGTGGACCAAACGCAAGCCGGATGCCGCTGCCGGCACTGCTGCCCAGGTAGTGGGCTTTCAGCTCCAGCCAGTGCAGGCCGACCAGGCTGGTCCAGCCATCGGGCCGCAGCAGGTCCTGCCTGCGCTCCGCGCGCCAGGCCGCGTTCTCGGCCAGGAAGTCGACATCGAGCGCCGGCTGTTCGGCGACGGGCGCCTTGCCGCGGTCGCAGCCGCCCAGCGGGAGCAACAGCAGCGCAGCAAGGGCAAGGCCGGCCAGCCTGTCCATCAACGTCCCCTCATGAACCAGCGATCGATTTCAGCCAGCGAGAAACGCGCCCAGGTCGGCCGGCCGTGGTTGCACTGGCCCGAGCGTTCGGTGATTTCCATTTCCCGCAGCAGTGCATTCATCTCGGTGATGCCCAGGCGGCGGTTGGCGCGGACCGCGCCGTGGCAGGCCATGGTCGAAAGCAGTTCGTCCCGTGCCGCGGCGATGCGCCGGGTTTCGCCATGCTCGCGCAGGTCGGTCAGCACGTCGCGCAGCAATGCCTCGGGCTCGGCCTGGGCCAGCAGGGCCGGCACGCTGCGCACGCTGATCGACTGCGGGCCGCTGCGGGTGACCTCGAATCCAAGCGCGGCCAGGGTCGCCACTTCGCGTTCGGCCACCTCGGCCTCGCGCTCGGCCACCGCCAGCTGGATCGGCACCAGCAGCGGCTGCGAGTGCAGGCCGATGCCGTCATGCGCGTTCTTCAGTTTCTCGTAGCCGATGCGCTCGTGCGCGGCATGCATGTCGACGACGATCAGTCCGTCGGCGTTCTCGGCCAGGATGTACACGCCGTGCAATTGCGCGATCGCGTAGCCCAGCGG
>SEHC01000258.1 GCA_004173415.1 Lysobacteraceae bacterium | reverse complement strand
TCAAGATCCAGCACGGGACCGGCGATGCTCAACGAAATCAAGAAAGACGCGCAGGCGCGCATGAACAAAAGCATCGAAGCGCTGCGCCATGACCTGACCAAGCTGCGCACCGGGCGCGCGACCACCGCCCTCGTGGACCACCTGAAGGTCAACTACTACGGCTCGGACATGCCGCTTACCCAGGTCGCCAGCGTCACCGTCAGCGACGCGCGCTCGCTGACCATCACCCCCTGGGAGAAGCAGATGGTCTCGGCCGTCGAGAAGGCGATCCTGGCCTCGGACCTCGGCCTGACCCCGAACACCGCCGGCACGGTCATCCGCATCAACATCCCGGCCCTTACCGAGGAACGGCGACGCGAGTTGTCCAAGCACGTGGCCGGCGAAGGCGAGAACGCCAAGATCGCGGTCCGCAACATCCGTCGCGACGCCAACCAGCAGGTCAAGGACCTGCTGAAGGAAAAGGCGATCACCGAGGACGAAGAGCGGCAGACCCAGGACGAGATCCAGAAGCTCACCGACAAGGCGATCAAGGATGTCGACGAGGTGGTCAAGGCCAAGGAACAGGAACTGATGGCCGTCTGACGCAGTCGCCCTTCCGATGACTGCCATGCCACCTACTCCCGGCCCCACCGTCCCGCGCCATCTTGCCGTCATCATGGATGGCAACGGCCGCTGGGCCGAACGCCGCCGGCGTCCTCGCATCATCGGCCATCGCGCCGGCGCGCGCGCGGTCAACGTATGCATCGACTTCTGCCTGGAACGCGGCATCCGCGCGCTGACCCTGTTCGCCTTCAGCAGCGAGAACTGGGGCCGGCCGCAGGAGGAAGTGGGCGCGCTGATGAAGCTGTTCCTGAACGCGCTGGACCGTGAAGTGGAAGAACTGGACCGGCGCGGCGTGCGCGTGCGCTTCATCGGCGAACGCGAGCGCTTCGGTCCCGGGATCCGCGAGCGGATGCACGCGGCCGAGGACCAGACCCGTGGCAACACGCGGCTGGACCTGGTGATCGCCGCCAGCTACGGCGGCCGCCAGGACATCGCCCTCGCGGCGCGCTCGCTGGCCGCCGACGTGGCCGCCGGCAAGCTGCGCCCCGAGGACATCGACGAAGCCGCCATGGCGGCGAGAATGGCCTTGTTCGACCTGCCGCCCCCCGACCTTTTCATCCGCACCGGCGGCGACCAGCGGATCAGCAATTTCCTGCTGTGGCAGCTGGCCTACACCGAATTGTGGTTCACCGAATTGCTCTGGCCCGAACTCGATGCCGCCACCCTGCAGCGGGCCGTGGACGAATTCGCGGGCCGCGAACGGCGCTTCGGCCTGACCAGCGCACAGGTGGCCGATGCGGCCACGGAGAACTCCCAAGCATGACCAGGACACGAGTGATCACCGCGCTGGTCATGGCGCCCGTCGCGATCGCGGCCATCCTCCTGTTGCCCACCCCTTGGCTGGTGGCGCTGGTGGCGCTGCTGTTCCTGATGGGGATGTGGGAGTGGTTCAAGCTGGCCGAGATCGACGACACCCTGTCGCGCACCATCCTGCTGCTGGCCAACCTGCTGTTGATGGTCCTGCTGGTCTGGGCCTCGGCCCGTTCGCTGGTCCTGTTCCAGATCGTCACCCTGGTCGGCGCGTGCTGGTGGCTGCTGGCCCTGCTGTGGCTTCGGTTCTTCAACTTCGCCTCCGACCACCAGACCTATGCCCGGGTGTTCAAGCTGGCCGCCGGCACCCTGGCCATCCTCCCGGCGTGGTGCGCGCTGGGCCTCATCCATGCCGGCCAGGACAACGGGCATCGCTGGTTGCTGGCCGCGCTGACCATCGTCTGGGCCGCCGACAGCGGCGCCTATTTCGCCGGGCGGCATTTCGGCGGCAAGCTTTTCGGAGGCCGCAAGCTGGCTCCGCGCATCAGTCCCAACAAGACCATCGAAGGCCTGCTAGGCGGGATCGTGGCGGGCGTGGCCAGCGGCCTGCTGTTCGGCTGGATCGCCGGGCTTTCCCTGGCCCAGGCCCCGGCCTTCATCCTCGTCGCGGTGGCCACGGTGCTGTTCTCGGTGGTCGGCGACCTGTTCGAGAGCCTGTTGAAACGGCATGTGGGGGTCAAGGATTCGGGCAACCTGATCCCGGGCCATGGCGGGATCCTCGACCGCCTCGACGGGGTCCTGGCCGCATTGCCGATCTTCGCCCTGGGCAAGGAACTGTTCGGTTTCTGACATGGCCGCAATGCGCCACATCGCAGTCCTCGGGGCGACCGGCTCCATCGGCGCCTCGGCGCTGGACGTGATCGCGCGCCATCCCGACCGGTTGCGCGCTTCGATTCTTGCCGCTGGCAGCCAGGTCGACGCACTGGTCGCCCTGTGCGCAGCCCACCGGCCGGCGCATGCGGTCATCGCCGACGAGTCGGCCTTTGGCCGCCTGCGCGACGGATTGCGCGATGCCGGACTGGCCACCGAGGCGCACGCCGGCGACGCCGCACTCCAGGCCCTGGTCTCCGGCGATGCCTGCGACACCGTGGTGGCCGCGATCGTGGGTTCGGCCGGGTTGGGCTCGACCCTGGCGGCCGCCCATGCCGGCAAGCGCCTGCTGCTGGCCAACAAGGAGTCGCTGGTGCTGGCCGGCGAACTGCTGATGTCGGCGGCCAATGGCGCAAATGCCGAAATCATCCCGATCGACAGCGAACACAACGCGATCTTCCAGTGCCTGCGTTCACGCAGTACTCAGGGCGACGTGAGGCGCATCGTGTTGACCGCGTCCGGCGGCCCGTTCCGCGGCCGCAGCCGCGAATCGATGCGGCAGGTGACCCGCGAGCAAGCCGTGGCCCACCCGAAATGGTCGATGGGCCCCAAGATCTCGGTGGATTCGGCCACCCTCATGAACAAGGGCCTGGAACTGATCGAGGCCCACCACCTGTTCGAAATCCCCGGCGCCCAGCTTGGCGTGCTGGTGCATCCGCAGAGCCTGGTGCATTCGCTGGTCGAGTTCGTCGACGGCTCCACCCTCGCCCAGCTTGGCCTGCCGGACATGCGCACCTCGCTGGCGGTCGGCCTGGGCTGGCCGCAGCGGATCGAATCGGGGGTCGCCGGACTGGACCTGCTGGCCCACGGCCGACTCGAGTTCGAGCCGCCCGACACCGAGGCCTTCCCCTGCCTGCGCCTGGCCTGGCAAGCACTCGAGGCGGGCGGGACCGCGCCGGCGGTGTTGAACGCGGCCAATGAAGTGGCCGTTTCAGCCTTTCTTCAGGGCCGCGTAGGCTTCCTAGCCATTCCCGCGCTGGTCGAGGACACCCTCGCCGCGCTGCCCGCCACTCCGGCCGATTCGCTGGAGTCGCTGCTGGCGGCCGATGCGCAAGCCCGTCGTCTCACCGAACACGCAGTCACAGGCCACGCCCGCCCGCATGAGTGACATCGTTGGCTCAATCTGGTGGATGGTGGTCGCGCTCGGCCTGCTGGTGACGTTCCATGAGTTCGGCCACTACTGGGTCGCGCGCCGCTGCGGGGTCAAGGTGCTGCGTTTTTCAGTCGGCTTCGGCAAGCCGCTCTGGTCGCGGAAAAATCGCGAAGGGACCGAATTCGCGATCGCCGCCATTCCACTGGGCGGCTACGTGAAGATGCTCGACGAAGCCGAGGCCGACGTCGACCCGGCCGAACTGCCGCGCGCCTTCAACCGCAAGCCGGTCTCCCAGCGCATCGCCATCGTCGCCGCCGGCCCGATCGCCAACCTGGTCCTGTGCGTGGCCCTGCTGTGGGCCATGTTCGTGATCGGCAGG
>SEHC01000257.1 GCA_004173415.1 Lysobacteraceae bacterium | reverse complement strand
ACGACGTCGCGCAGGCGCCAGGCGCCCGACTGGATCCACGACATGCCGGCAATGAGAACGACCAGTGGCAGGAACACCACTTCCAGCAATTCGCGCGGCACGCGATAAGGCAGGACCAGCAACGTCCCCAGCAACGCCGGCAAGGTCGCCACCTGCAGAATGAAGCGGCTGCGTGCCGCCGCGCCAGCCACTTGCGCAGGCACCTCGGCAAGGCCGAGCAGGTGCCTGGCGAACTCCCGCGCCAGCAAGGGAATCGCGGACAGCGCCAACAGGGCGGCTATGTTCCTGGCGGCAGCGCCAAGCCGGAAGTATTCCATCGCCATGCCCACGTCGCTGCCGCTGCTCAGTGCGCCCACCACCACTTGTGGGAGCGCCATGAACACGCCGCAATACGCCAGCCAGACCAGGAACAGGCGGGCGACCAGCGATTGCGCTACCTCCCAGCGCAGCAGCCAAAGGCAGATTGCACCCAGCAAGAAGGTGGCCAGCACGCCCGTGCCCTGGAACAGGCTGGCCAACGGGTGCTCCCCTTCCCACAGATGATTGTTGTGGAACAGGGTCGGCTGCAGCCCGGGAGTAAAGGCCTTGGGCAGCACCAGGAACAGTTCCTGGACGAAGAACACCAGGTTGAAGGCGACCGTGTAGAGCAGCGCGGATAGCAGCACCAGCCGCCAGTCCCATGTGGCGATAGCCGCGGTTGGTTCGTTGCGTGTGCGGAAGCTGCCGAGCAGCGCCAGCAACAGGGGGCACAGGACGAGGACGACGGCGCTGACGGTCAGGATCAGGGACATTTTCGGAATGGGCTTATGGGTCGGGAGGGGCCCGATGGTGCCATAGTGCGTTGGCTGGGTTCGCCTCATCAACCCGGCGCATTTGTCTGGAATAGCTGGGTTGATGAAGCCAACCCAGCCTACGGTCCTTGGCCTGCTTGCCGGACGATCCCAGGAAGATGCGGGGCTTTGCCATTCGCTGCTCCGGAGGAGGCTTGCCCCCCGCAAGCCGGGACTGATTGATTCGGACCGATGTTATGCCTGCAGGGTTTCGCCAACAATCGAATGCAGGGCTCATTCCCGCACGGGAAGATCCAGGTAACTGCTGCCGCACCAGCGGATCTCCAGCGGCTCAGCGGCGTCGGAGATGGTTTCGCCGGACGGATCCTTGCCGCTGCCGAGATTGAGCTGGCGATCGGGCTGCTTGATGACGCCGAGCGTCACCACGATGCGGCTGCCGGCCGCGAGTTTGCGGCCTATCAGGCGCGTGTCCTTCACGACGAGGCGCTGCGCCACGCCGGGCTGCAGCAGATGGCGCTGGCGGCGATCCGTGTTGTAGCTGGCGCGTTGCTGCCAGTACGCGAGGTCGAGGTATTCGCCCTTGGCATTGAGTTCGTACACGCCGATGGCGACATCGACATCGCGTTTGTTGACAGTGAAATCGAGCGCGCCGGAAAACGCGCCGGAAAGTTCGGTGTCGCGCCGCAAGGGTGCGCCGGCGAAGACCAGGCCCTGGCGCGGATCGATCGTCTTGTTGACGACATTAGGGGGCAGCGTCCAGTCGGCATCGCCGCGATCGCTGAAATCCACACGCTGGATGGCAATCGCTTGCGGCTGTACCTGCATGGACAAGGCATTCGTACCGGATGTTTCATCCGGCACCAAATACAGACGTTGCGTGCGCGTCGCCATCGCGTCCAGCGTCGACGCATGTCGCCACGCATCGGCACCCATTACCTGCCAGTTCACCCGGCCGGCGAGTAGCTCCGGTTCCGGCGCCCCCTTCAGCACATGGTCGAACCATGCCAGCCGCAGCCCCTGCAGATCGATGCGTGCGGACGGATCGACCGCATAACCCTGCACCGCAGGCGGTACGCCGGTCTGCATCGTGAAATGCTCGTACGGCCCGACCAGCAGGGTGTGGTCGGCGTCGGGCCGCTGCCGCAGGTGTTCGCGGAAATAATGGAGCGCACCGATCTGCGCGCCGTCGAAGTATCCGGTGGTGGCCAGCACGGGGATGTCGATGCCGGCGAACTCCTCGCCTTGCGGGATCATCGCTTTCCAGTACGCGTCGTAGTCCGAGTGCTGCAACCATTTTGCGAACACGGGATTCGCGCTGCCGTCGATGGCCGGCAGTTCCCGATAGGAACGGCCGCTGGCATACCAGTCGCGGTTGAGCTTCGCCCAACGCCGCGTGTCGCCATAGCGCGCGTCATCCAGCGAGCGATTGCTCGCCGTGTACAACGGCCAAGGCACCATGAAATTGAGGAAAATTCCACCTTCCATCGGGACGTCGATGCCTGGCGCGGTGGTGGCCGACGTGGCGATGGCCTTCAATGCCTTCGGCCTGTACTTGAGCGCGGCCCATTGCGTGTAGCCGCTATAGCTGCCACCGTACATGCCAACGCGGGCGTCGTTCCAGGGCTGCGCCGCGATCCAGTCGATCACCGCGGCGGCATCTTCGCCATCGCGTTCGAACGGAACGATGGCATCGATGCTGCGCCCCTTGCCGCGGCTTTAGGCCACCACGCCGGCGTAGCCGTGCGCAGCCATCTTCTTCGCGTCGGCCCACGCCCAGTCGTCGTTGGCATAGATGGTGAACGTGAGCAGCGCAGGCAGCGGCGGCGCTTTCGCCGGGCGCACGACGAGGGTCGAAATGCCCGCGTCATCCGGCGTAGGCACCAGAGCATTGCGATCGACGGCATAGCGGCGCGCATCGTCGTCCTTCAATGCCGCATCGAACAGCGGCAGGAACGTGGCATACGCCGCATGTACCTGGTACGCGCGAACCAACTCGATCGCCTCCGTCAGCGGCAGGCGCTTGCGTCCTTCGATCTTCTTCAGTGCGGCATCCAGATCGCCGCGCATGCGGGGCAGGAAACCGCCGAAGCCGAATTCCGCCTGCAACGCGACCTTGTCGTCCAATCCACCGAAATGACGGGCAAAGGCTTCGCGCCATGCCTGGCCGAGCTGAGTACCACGTTTCACCTGCGCGTCCTTCGCCCGTACATATAGCTCGTATTGCAGGTACAGCGGAGGCTGCGAAGCCCCATCGTTGCGCAACGCACGTATGGCATGGATGCTTTCGAGGGCTTGCGGGTATTGTCCCGCAACCAGTTGCAGGCGGAACAGCGTGCCGAGGTAACGCTGGCGGTCGTCGTCACGATAGACCGCCTTCACCTCGCGCGCGAGCACAGGCATCGCACGATCGATGCCATCGCCGTGCAAGCCCGCAGGAACGCGGATGTCCTGCGCCTGCACGAACGCGGGCCATGCGAGCGTCACCAAAAGCAACCCCAGGAGGCGTCGCATCGGCTTACAGCATCGGCAGCTTGAGGCCCTGCTCGCGAGCGCACTGCCGCGCGATCTCGTAACCTGCATCCGCATGCCGCATCACCCCGGTGCCCGGGTCGTTCCACAGCACCCGCGCGATGCGCTTGTCCGCTTCCGCCGTACCGTCGCAGACGATCACCACGCCCGAGTGCTGCGAATAACCCATCCCCACCCCGCCGCCGTGGTGCAGCGACACCCAGGTCGCGCCGCCGGCCACGTTCAACATCGCATTGAGCAACGGCCAGTCGGAAACCGCGTCGCTGCCGTCCTTCATCGCCTCGGTCTCGCGGTTGGGCGAGGCCACGCTGCCCGAATCAAGATGGTCGCGGCCGATCACCACCGGCGCCTTCAGCTCGCCGTTGCGGACCATCTCGTTGAAGGCCAGGCCCAGCTTGTCCCGCAGGCCCAGGCCTACCCAGCAGATGCGCGCCGGCAGGCCCTG
>SEHC01000256.1 GCA_004173415.1 Lysobacteraceae bacterium | reverse complement strand
CGGGCCGTGGAGCTGACGGTGCTGCCCGACCTGAAGACCAAGCCGACCGACTCGGTCGAGTTCGCGGGATCAGCCAAGGTCCTGGGCGAGTTCGTCGACCACCATGCCTCGGAAGAGGAGAAGACCATGTTCAAGATGGCGCGCAAGCTTTTCTCGGCCGAGGAGCTTGCCGACTTCGACGAACAGTACGAAGCGTGGAAGGACTCGCCGCAGGCGGCCAAGGAGTTTGCCAACGCGATGAAGCAACCGAGTCCCGTGCCGGTCGGCTGACGTTGTATCGAGCCCCCGGCATGCCCGGGGAGGCCTCCAGAGAGCCTCGGGGACGTCCCCGGGGCTCTCTGCCTTTCGGCACTGCACCTTCGCGTCATTCCGGGCCGCACAGCCCGGCCAGCAAGCGTGGCACTTCGGGCGCGATCTCGCGTGCCAGAAAGCCCACTGGGCCTTGGCGCGTAGCCAGGCGCTCTCCGGCCTTCCCGTGCAATCGCACACCCCATACAGCCGCCTGGGCAGCGGACGCGCCTCGCGCCAGCAGCCCGGTGATCAGGCCCGCGAGCACATCGCCGGAACCGGAGGTGCCCAGTCCCACCGTGCCGTCCTCGTGCACCCAGCATTTGCCGCCGGGTTCGGCGATGAACGTACGCGGACTTTTCAGTACCACGATCGAGCCGGATTCGCGCGCGAGGTCCCGTGCCAGCCGGGCGGCGCCTGATTCCACTTTCTCGATCGGCAGTCCCACCAGGCGCGCCATCTCGCCGAAGTGGGGGGTGATGATCCGTCGCGATGGGTCGGGTGCCAGGGCCAGGAAGCCGTCCAAGGCTCCTGCGTCCAGGACCAGGGGACAACGGCGCGCCGCATCCACCTGCGCGACCAATCGTGCGCTTGCGGCGCAGCCCTCCAATCCGGGGCCCACCAGGATCGCGTCGGCAGCGGCCAGGTCGCTGACCAGTCCACGCTCCATCCGCGCCAGGTTGCCCCCTGCGTCCTCTGCCACCGCCGATACCTTGGCCTCGGGAACGGCGATGGCCATCGCCGTTTGCGCCGTCGCCGCCGTGGCGATATGCAGCTTGCCGGCACCCGCCCGCAGCGCCGCGACGCCGGCCAGCAGGGCGCCGCCCGGCACCTGGCGCGAGCCGCCGACCACGATCACCCGGCCACGGTCTTCCTTGCCCGCGACCCCTGCCAGCGAAGGCAGCGGCCAGCGCCGCAGCAGTCCATCGGTGATCCGGGTGGGGCGGGCGGCCACTACTTGGGCCCGGCAGGCGTATCCGGCGCCCGGGTGACAGGTACGCCCTTGTCTTCCATCGGCGCCACGAAGTTGGTGCCGACCAAAGTGAATCGCTGCTGCTCGCCCTTGCCGGTCATCGCGTACTCGGTGACCGAGCAGTTGGGCACATCGCCTTCCCGGTCGATCGCCAGGATGGTGTCCTCGTCCATGCATTCGAGCAGGTAGCGGAAGCAATTGACGATCACCTGGTGGCCGACGATGACCACGCGCTCGCCCACGTAGTCCCGCCGCAGCACTTCGACCACGCTGCGCAAGCGCAGGATCACATCGCACCAGCTCTCCCCACCGGGCGGGCGGAAGTAGAACTTGCCGACCAGCGCCCGCTGCTCGGCCAGAGCCGGGAACTGGGCGCGAATCCCGGCGACCGTGTACCGATCCAGGACACCGAATTCCTTCTCGCGCAGGCGCTCGTCGACGGCCACCTCCTCCGGATCGGCGTCGATGGCCCGGGCGATGGCCTCGCAGGTCTGCTGGGCACGGACGAAGGGCGAACTCAGAAGCACCTGCGGCCGCTGTTCAGCAGGCAACGCTGCGAACCAGCGGCCGAGTGCAACCGATTGCTCCATGCCCAGTTCCGACAGCGGCGTGTTGGCGTCGCGGTGCTCCAGCTCGATCAGCTCGGCGCCGGACAGCTCCGCCGCGTCGCGGGCCACGTTGCCCGCGCTCTGACCGTGCCGGATGATCCAGAGGCGTGCCGGCCAGTCGGTGTGCTTCAGCTTGGCCAGGGTCTTCTCCCGTGCAGGTCAGCGAACGAGGAACTTGGAATTCGCCGTGTTGCACACAGGTGAAATCCGGTGCGAATACGGCTCCGCATTCCTTGGGTTATGGAGTCAGCACGACCTTGCGGCATTCATCGTCAGCCTTGTCGAAGGTCGCGTAGGCTTCGGCGGCTTCGGCCAGGCCCATGCGATGGGAAATGATGATCTCCGGGTGCAGGGTGCCGTCCAGGACTTTCTCCAGCAACTCCGGCATCAGCGCCTGGGCGTGGGTCTGGCCCATCTTGAAGGTCAGTCCCTTGTCGAACGCGTCGCCGAACAGGAACGCGTGGATGAAGCCGGCATAGACCCCCGGCACGCTGACGGTGCCGCAGCGGCGGGTCGCCGCGATGCACTGGCGCAGGGCCGCGCCGCTGCTGCCTTCCAGTTTCAGGTTGGTCAGGATCGTCTCGGTGGTGCTGCCCTTGGCTTCGAAGCCGACCGCGTCGATCGAGGCGTCCACGCCACGTCCCTGGGTCTGCGACATGATCAGCTCGGCCGGATCATCCACTTGGCCCATGTTGATCGGGACGATGCCGTAGGCCTCGCGGGCGAAGTCGAGGCGGTACTGCAGTTCATCGACCATGTAGATGATCTCGGCGCCCAGCATCCTGGCGCAGGCCGCGGACATGAGCCCGACCGGACCGGCGCCGAAAATGGCCACGGTCGATCCCGGGCCGATGCCCGCATTGATCACGGCCTGGTAGCCGGTGGGCAGGATGTCCGACAGGAACAGGACCTGCTCGTCGGACAGCCCGTCGGGGATGACCAGCGGGCCGACATTGGCCTGCGGCACGCGGACATATTCGGCCTGCCCGCCGGGGATGCCGCCATAAAGGTGGGAATAGCCGAACAGCGCCGCCGGCGGCTTGATGCCTTTCTGGTTCATTGCCGCGCCCTTGCCGGTGTTGGTCGTCTCGCAGGCGGAAAACTCCGCCAGCCGGCAATGGAAGCATTCGCCGCAGGCAATGACGAACGGCACCACCACGCGGTCGCCCTTGCGCACCGCAGTCACGCCCGACCCGGCCTCCTGGACGATGCCCATGAACTCGTGGCCCAGGATGTCCCCGTCGTGAACCTGGGGGATCTTGCCGCGGTACAGGTGCAGGTCCGATCCGCAGATGGCGGTTGCGGTCACCTTGAGGATGATGTCGTCAGGCTGGACGAGAATGGGGTCGGGTACTTCTTCGACCCGGACGTCCCGGGCGCCGTGGTAGGTAAGTGCTTTCATTGCAATCTCCGATGCGTGTCGACGGAGAGCATCGGGGTTGCTGCGTTACCGGAAGGTCGGTCATGAAGCGCGATTCGGACACACTGCTATTACAAACGCATCATCTGCCCTGCACCTCCCGCCTTGGCGATTGCGCACGTCGGCTGCCGGGCTGCGCGCGACCGGCCCGCTTTGCGATCAGTCGCGGGCCGCGGCGTGGACCCGACACCGCGGGATCCGCGTGCCGTGCAGCCCATCGCGCTCACTGCGGTCATTTGTACGGTCCCGGCCCGCTCCAGACCACCTCGCCCTGGCGGAACACCTTCTGCATGTCGATGACTTCGCGCGCATCGCCGATGTTCGCCAGTTCCGGCGAATCCGGTTCGAGCAGGCGACAGGGGCCGGACTCCTGCTTCAGTGCGGTTTCCAGCGGGCAGATCATGTAGCGCCGCGTGCCGGGCAGGGGCAGGAAGAGTTCGGTCATGCCCTGGTCGCGCCAGGCGCGCAGGCGGGTTTCGCTGCGCAGCCGGTAGTAGAC
>SEHC01000255.1 GCA_004173415.1 Lysobacteraceae bacterium | reverse complement strand
TCGATCATCTCTTCCCAGGTGTCCTGCATCTCTTCGCTGGGCTCGCCGGTGTTGACGATCTCGATCAGGTCCTTGACGTCGCGGTAGAAGAAGTTCAGGCCGACCACGCCCTTGCGGCCCAGGCGGTGTTCGAAGCCGAGGTCCAGGCCGTTGGCGGTTTCCGGATCCAGCTCCGGGTTGCCGATGTAGTCGTTGTCGCCGAACTCGCCGTCAAGCAGGGCGGGAAGCAACTCGTTGAAGTTCGGCCGCTTGAGGGTCCTGGCCAGCGACAGGTTGATACGGTTCGCGTCGCCGAGGTTCCAGCGCAGGTTCACCGATGGCAGCAGCTCGTTGTAGTCCTTGCTGACCCGGCCTTCGCTTTCCTCGTCCTCGAGGTACTCCACCTGGGACCGGGTGGTTTCGTAACGCAGGCCGGCTTCCCACGAGAAAGCCTCGCCCTTGCTGCTGAGCATGACGTAGGGGTCCAGGCGCCTTTCCTCGATCACCGAGGCCACGCTGCCGTCCAGGGCGTAATCAGCCAGCGACGACGGGGTCTGGTCTTCGTCCTCGGCTTCCCACTCGTAGCTGACGAGCAGGCCTTCGCGCTTCTTGGTGCGATAGTCCACGCCAAACTCCAGTTCGGCGCTGCCAACCGGGCGTGCATGGGTCAGCCGGAAGCCGGTTTCGGAGTCCTTGGCAGACACGGATTCGGCCTGGTAGACAGTTTCGTCCCACTCGGCGTCGGCGGGGATGCTCCAGGTGTCGTCCCAGTTCTCCGCGCCACTCACGTAAACGTGCTCGCCTTCGGTGGTGGCCTGCGCGTTCTCGAAACGGGCATGGTCGATGCTCAGTACGGTGGTGCCGCCGGCCATCTCGAACTTGTACTCGGCACCGACCCCGTAGTTCTTCTGGTCGTACGGGTCCAGGCCCGGCACGCGGAGGTTGATGGTCTCGTCGCCGTCCAGTTCCTCCTCGAACGACACCTCGCTCACGTCGCGGTCGGTCTTGACGTAGAAACCGTCGAGGCTGAAGCGGCCGGAATCGCCGATGTCCGCGGTGTAGCTGAGGTTGGCCGAATAGTCGCGGCCGTCCTTCACTTCGGTCTGGTCCTCCCAGCTGACCTTCTCC
The DNA here is from genome assembly GCA_004173415.1 of Lysobacteraceae bacterium. GTDB lineage: Bacteria > Pseudomonadota > Gammaproteobacteria > Xanthomonadales > Xanthomonadaceae > Pseudoxanthomonas_A. Next base: position 4,821 of record SEHC01000255.1, on the reverse strand, counting down.
GCCAGGGTGTTGTCGGTGTAGCGGTCGGAACGCTTGGACTTGGCCCGGTAGCGGTCCTGCACGTTGAAACCGGCCAGCAGATGGCCGCCGAGTGCTTCGAATGAGGTCACCGCGCCGAAGGTCGGGTTCACCTCGCCGTCGTCCCAGCGGTTGACGCCGACGCGGATGTAGCTGCCGGTGAACTCGTAGGCATCGCGGAGCACGATGTTGATGGCACCGGCCATGGCGTCGCCGCTGCGGTTGGCGCTGGCGCTGCGCTTGAGTTCGATGTGGTCGACCATTTCCGCCGGGATCCGGTCGACGTAGAACGAGCGGTCGTCGCCGGCGCCAGGCACCTTCTTGCCGTTGATCAGTACCTGGGTGTAGCCGCCCACGAGTCCTCGCAGCTGCACGCCATCGTATTCCATGATGTCCGAACCGACGAAGCCCACGCCCGGCACGCGCTTCAGCATGTCGCCGACCGTGCTGGGTTCGAAGCGCTGGAAATACTCCAGGTCGTAGATCAGCGTCGGGGCGGTGTCTTCGGTGCGGTCGCGATAGATGATCTCGCCCTGCACCACGACGGCGTCCAGTTGCTTCGCGCCGGCGGCATCGGCCGAGCCGTCCGGTGCCACGACCTGCGACCAGGCAGCGCCTGCGGGCAGGAGTGCGGCACAGGCGAGTGCGCGGGCAAGGCCCAGGGCCAGGTCGTTCTTTTTCATTTGTGTTGCATCCCCGTGATGGATAAGGTTGGCGGAACAGAGATTCGTCGCGGACTGGATGCAGGCATCGTCCGGGAGATCGACCGAAAGGCCAGCCCGATTTTTTACAGCGGGGTTGTGGCAGAAACATGACCGGCGCAGGTCGTTGTCCGGGTGCATGCGAATGCAATGAAACCGTCATCGTCCGTGCATAGATTCCATCGGTTCCATTCCACGCAATCCTGGGGAATCCTCTTGTTGATCCGTTCGATTCAGGTGGCCGCGATGTTGCTGCTCGCTGCTTGCGCCACCGCCCCGCACGCCGCGTACGAAAAGGAAGGCGATGAGAAGGGCAAGGATGACAGCCTGCTCTTCAGCGACCGCCAGGCCGGTATTCCGCATGTGCTGGTGAAGGAAGCCTGGGTCAGCGTTGCCCAGCCCGAAGACAACGTGGACTCGCCCGCCAGCTGGTTGCAGGACGGCAAGCTGATGGTCGCGGCCACCGCCAAGTCCATCGACCGGCTGATCATCTACGACGGCGACACCGGCGAGCGTCTGCGCACGGTGGGCGGCAGCGGCAAGGCCCTCGGCCAGTTGAGCCGTCCCAACGGCATCGCCACCATTGAAGACCGGTACGCATTCGTGGTCGAGCGCGACAACCACCGAGTGCAGATGTTCGCCCTGCCGGGTTTCCAGCCGCTGCTCGCCTTCGCCGAAGCGGACCTGGTCCAGCCCTATGGTTTGTGGGTTCGAAAGCTGGGTTCGGGATTCGAGGTGATCGTCAGCGACAACTACACCTTGGGCGAGGACGCCAGCGGCGAAGACATCACTCCGCCGTTGGCTGCGCTGGACAAGCGCCTGCGACGGTATGAGGTGGTCCAGGTCGACGGGAAGTGGTCGGCCAGGTCGAGAGGTCATTTCGGCGACACCAGCGCGGCCGGTGCGATCCGGGTCGTCGAATCGTTGTTTGGCGACGAGGCCAACAATCGCCTGCTGATCGCCGAGGAAGACGTCGCCACCGGTACCCGCCTGCGCGAGTACACGTTGGACGGCAAGTACGCCGGCCGCGACGTGGGGGCCGGCAACTACCAGGCGCAGGCCGAAGGCATCGCGCTGATGCGCTGCGACGACGGTAGTGGCTGGTGGGTCGCCAGTGACCAGTTCGACGACCGCACCGTGTTCCACCTGTTCGATCGCAGGACCCTGCAGCATGCCGGTTCCTTCGTCGGCAAGGTCACCGGCCTGACCGATGGCGTGTGGCTGGACGAGCGCGGCGATGCGCGCTTCCCGCAAGGCGTTTTCTACGCTTCGCACCTGGACGTGGCGGTATCGGCGTTCGATTGGCGCGATATCGCCCGGGCGCTTTCGCTGCCCGCGTGCGGAAAGGCTTGAGCATGCTCGCGTTCGACTGGCGTGGTCCGATCGCGGCATTGCTCCTGGCCTGCGCGCCGCTCGCCTGGTCGCAGCAGAGCGGCGGACGCCTGCATGAACCCAATACGCGGGTGCCGGCCGGGGTGATGCACTACGCGCCCACAGGATTTCCCGACCGGATCGTGGCCTCGCCGGCGGAGGATGCGGCAACCGGCTTTTCGGTGGCCTGGCGCACCAGTGCGGCGGTGAAGGCGCCCTTGTTCGAGGTCGCGGTCGCGGGCGATTCGCCGGACATGGGCGCCGCCCGCCAATTGTCCGCCACGACGCGAGCGCTGGACGCCGGCAATGGCCTCGCCCACCACCATCGCGCCGACATCGAGGGCCTGCAGGCCGACACGCTTTACGCCTGGCGCGTCCAGGGCGACCGCACCTGGAGTGCTTGGCACCACACCCGCACGGCGCCAGTCGAAGGGGCGCCGCTGACCCTGCTGTACTTTGGCGACACCCAGAACAAGAACGTAAGCTTGCCCTGTACGCGGGCGACCTGGTCAGTGGCGGCGATGGCGAGGATGACAACGAATGGGGCGAGTGGTTCGAGGCCAACGGCGCGCTGCCGACCTCGATGGTCGTCGCGCCGGCGGCCGGCAACCACGAGTATTTCGAGGAGTTCGAAGACACCCCGCGGGAGCGCCGCGTGCTGGGCGCGCATTGGCCGCTGCAGTTCGCGCTGCCGCGCAATGGCGTGGAGCAGGCATGGGACACCACGTACTGGTTCGACTACCAGGACGTGCGCGTGGTCGTGGTCGATGGCACCTCGGTGCTCGACCTGGACACGGGGAGCGCGCAGGCGCGCTGGCTGGACGGGGTGCTCGCTTCCAACCCGCGTCGCTGGAGCGTGGTTATGACCCACCAGCCGTTCCAGTCGCCGCGCAAGGACCGGGACAACCAGCTGTTGCGACGGCACCTGCTTCCGGTGATCCGCAAGCACAAGGTGGACCTGGTGCTGCAGGGGCATGACCACGTCTATGCACGTGGCAAGTCCGGCGGGATGCCCGTGCCGGTGTTGGTGGTGTCGGTGGCGGGGGCCAAGCAGTACCGGTTGTCCGATTACGCGCGCAGGACGATGAGTCCGGTGGCCGAGGATACCCAGCTGTTCCAGGTGCTGCGCTTCGAAGGCGGCCGCCTGCGCTACGAGGCGCGCACGGCCACCGGGCGCCTGTACGACGCATTCGAAATCGTCGACCAGGGCCAGGGCGGCAAGCAACTGGTGGAGCAGGTCCAGGGCCGCATCGGCGAACGCAGCTGCATGCGTGCCGAGACGCTCAAGGGTCGTGCCGACCGCTGCTGGGAATGAACCGGGCGCCGGCCGTCAGGCAAACAAGGATTATCGACATGTCCAGGAACTGCTTCATTGCGGTCGCCCTGGCGCTGCTTCCCGTAGCGGCGTTCGGAGCCGCTGCGGGCGGGCATGCGCGCCATCCCTTGCTGGTCGAACACGCCGGCGGCGCACCCGATGAGGCGCTGATGGTGGTGGAGATTCCCGCGGGCGGTTCCATAAAATACGAGACCGGCGCGGACGGCCTGCTGTTCGTGGACCGTTTCCTGTCGATGCCGATGAACTACCCGGCCAACTACGGCTCGATGCCGCGCACGCTGGCGGGCGACGGCGACCCGCTGGATGCGCTGGTGCTGACCCGCCAGCCGATCCATCCGGGCGCGCTGGTCCGGTTCCGTCCGCTGGGCGTGCTGCGCATGATCGATGGCGGGGAGGGCGACGAGAAGATCATCGGCGTGCCGACCGACGAGGTCGATCCTTCCTATTCGGAGGTGCGCGAGCTCGGGGACCTGCCGGCAATCGAGCTCCAGGGGATCGAGGCGTTCTTCCGGATTTACAAGGACCTGCCGGCCGGCCGCAATACGGTGCGACTGAACGGGTTTGGCGACGCCGCTGAAGCGAAGGCGCTGATCCGGCGTTCGTTGCAAGGATTCTCGCGGCAACCGGAATGAACCGCCGGCCGCACGCGCATTGCGTGTGCGGCCATGGGCTGCGCGGCGGCCTGCGGTCGTGGCCGGCGCGGGTCCGGGAACCGCCCCGCAGGCCACCCCATGCGACCGCAGCCGTTGCTCAGGCGGCGACGGCCTGCTCTGCGCCAGGGCCTTCCCGCAGGGCCTGGCCGACCATGCCGACCATCAGGTCCAGCTCGTCGGCGGTGATCGAGAAGTGCGGGGTGAAGCGCAGTGAGTTGGCCCCGCCATGGATCACGTTGAGTCCGTGCTGGCGCAGCCATTCCTCGGTGGAGCCGGCGCCGTAGCACTTGAACTGCGGGGCCAGTTCGCAGGAGAACAGCAGGCCGGTGCCCTGGACCTTGGTGATCAGGCCGCCGAGCTCGGATTTGAGCTTTTCCAGCCGATCGACCGCCTCGATGCCGCGCTTGCGGATGTTCTCGCGCAGCTGCGGGGTGAGCGCGTCCATCACCGCGCAGGCCACGTCCAGGGCACGCGGGTTGGTGGTCATGGTGTTGCCGTACACGCCCTTGCGGTACAGGCCGGCGGCGCGCTCGTTCACCGCCAGCACCGACAACGGGTACTGGCCGGCGTTGAGCGCCTTGGAATAGGTTTCCATGTCCGGCGCATCGAGGCCTTCGAAACCTGGGTAGTCGACGATCGACAGCACGCCATGCGCGCGCAGGCCGGCCTGGATGGAGTCGACCAGCAGCAGGCTGCCATGGCCGCGGGTCAGCTCGCGCGCCTTGGCGTAGAACGCCGGCGG
>SEHC01000009.1 GCA_004173415.1 Lysobacteraceae bacterium | reverse complement strand
TCCAATCCGACCGGCATGGTCTACACCAAGGAAGAGATTTCGGCGCTTGCCGACGTGCTGGTGAAGTATCCGGAAACCTGGATCATCACCGACGACATCTACAACCGCATGCTGTTCGATGGGCTGGAGTACAGCAACTTCGTCCAGGCGCGGCCGGAGCTGCGCGAGCGCACCGTATTCGTGGACTCGCTGTCCAAGACCTACGGCATGCCTGGCTGGCGCGTCGGCTTCATGGCCGGCCCCGAGTCCATCGCCCAGGCGGTCACCACGCTCAACTCCAACCACATCACCAACATCCCCGAAGTGACCACGGCCGCCGCCGTCGCCGCCTTGAGTGGCCCGCAGGACGTGACCGAGGCCAAGAACCTGGAGTTCCAGGGCAAGCGCGACCAGGTCATGGCCGCGCTGGCCGCGATCCCCGGCGTCGTCTGCCCGCGTCCGCAGGGGGCGTTCTACGTGTTCCCGGACATCAGTTGCGCCTTCGGCAAGTCGCACAACGGCATGGCGATCAACAACGACGTCGATTTCTGCAATGCGCTGCTGGAAGCCAAGGGCGTGGCCTGCGTGCCGGGCTCGGCCTTCGGCGAGCCCCGCGCGCTGCGTATCAGCTACACCTGCCCGACCCCGCAACTGGCGCCGGGCATGCAGCGGATCCAGGAATTCTTCGCCGAGTTGAAGTGACCATAGGGTGGGCCCCGGCCCACCATCTTTCCCGTGCGGTGGGCCAGGGCCCACCCTATGAAACCGAGGATTTGCACCATGAAGAACCCCGTTCGAGTCGCCGTTACCGGTGCAGCCGGCCAGATCGGCTACGCGTTGCTGTTCCGCATCGCCTCTGGCGAGATGCTGGGCAAGGACCAGCCAGTGATCCTGCAATTGCTGGAACTGCCGATCGACAAGGCCCAGGCCGCGCTGAAAGGCGTGATGATGGAGCTGGAAGACTGCGCGTTCCCGCTGCTCGCCGGCATGGTCGGCACCGATGACCCGGAAGTGGCGTTCAAGGACGCCGACGTGGCCCTGCTGGTCGGCGCGCGTCCGCGCGGCCCGGGCATGGAGCGCAAGGACCTGCTGCTGGAAAACGCCAAGATCTTCACCGCCCAGGGCGCGGCGCTGGACAAGGTCGCCTCGCGCGACGTGAAGGTACTGGTGGTCGGCAACCCGGCCAATACCAATGCCTACATCGCGATGAAGTCGGCGCCCGGCCTGCCGGCGAAGAACTTCACCGCGATGCTGCGCCTGGACCATAACCGCGCGCTGTCGCAGCTGGCCAACAAGGCCGGCGTGGCGGTTGGCGACATCGACAACCTGATCGTGTGGGGCAACCACAGCCCGACCATGTACCCGGACTACCGCTTCGCCACGGTCAACGGCGCTTCGCTGAAGGACAAGATCAACGACGCGGCCTGGAACAGCGATGCGTTCATCCCGCAGGTCGGCAAGCGCGGCGCGGCGATCATCGAGGCCCGTGGCCTGTCCTCGGCCGCCTCGGCCGCCAACGCCGCCATCGACCACATCCGCGACTGGGTTCTGGGCAGCAATGGCAAGTGGGTGACCATGGGCGTGCCGTCCGACGGCAGCTACGGGATCCCCGAGGGCGTGATCTACGGCGTGCCGGTGACCACCGCCAATGGCCAGTACACCCGCGTGGAAGGACTGGAAGTGGACGCATTCAGCCGCGCGGCGATGGACAAGACCCTGGCCGAGCTGGAAGAGGAGCGCGCCGGCGTGGCGCACCTGCTGGGCTGACCCGCCCGTTCATGCGGTATAAGAAACGCCGGGCGAGTCCCGGCGTTTTCTATTCCGGCCCATCACGGGCTGGCGGCCGGGACCAGGGGGTCCGCATGATCGTTCCGCAGTACTGGGCCGAAGGCCGGATGCAGCATCGTGCGCGCGGCAGGCAGGTGACCGTGCGCCGCTTCGGCTGGTCGGACATTGGCCAGGAGGAAGCGCAGGCGCATGCCGATGAGCGCGTACGGGACGCTTTCGAGCGGGTGCTGTCGGGCGAGAAGCTTCCGCGCATCGAATACAAGCGTCCCTACAACGGCGCCGTGGGCGTGCCGATCCGGGAAGAAATCATTGCCCGCCACGGCCAGAGCATCATCACCCGGAACTCGTACGGCGCACTGTGCCTGAACACGCCGGACGCGCTGTTCGTAGACATCGACCTGCATGATCCCGGACCCGCGCCAAGCCTGCGACGCAAGGTCAGGTGGCCGCTGCTGGTCCTCGCGCTGGTCATCGGCGCGCTGGGCAAGTCGTGGATCGTGGCCATCGTGGCGCTCGTCGCGGCGTCGCTGCTGGCCGCCTGGATCAGCCGGCGCATCCACGCCGCGGCAATGCGCAAGGACGGTGGCCCGGAAGCGTGGGCAAACCGGCGCATCGAGGCCTTCATCGCCGACCGTCCGCACTGGAACCTGCGCCAGTACCGCACCCCGGCCGGCTTCCGCCTGCTGGCCATGCATCGCACTTTCGATCCGGGCGAAGCCGAGGTCGAGGAATGCTTCAAGGCGCTGCAGACCGATCCGCTTTATGCCCTGATGTGCGTGCGGCAGCATTGCTTCCGCGCGCGGGTGAGTCCGAAGCCCTGGCGCATCGGCATTGGCCGCCACCTGCGGCCACGGCCGGGCGTTTGGCCGATCAGGCCCGAGCGCATGGGCGACCGCCAGCAATGGGTTTCCGACTACGAGCGCAGGGCGGTCGACTTCGCTTCCTGCAGTTTCGTGCGGGCGCTCGGCGACGGTGGCGTGGATCCGATGGTGGAGCAGGTGTGCGAACTGCACGATCGCCTGGCACAGGCCGACAGCGCGCTGCCGCTGGCCTGAGCGGCAATGCCGCCCGCGCCTGCGCGCGGGCGGATGCGACCAAGGTCGGAAGGTGTCGCCGCGCGCCGGGGACTATGCTGCCCCTGGTCCGGGAGTCCGGCAACGGGAGTGCGATCGTGAGTTACGAAGAAACCTATCGTCGTTCCATCGAGCAACCCGAGCTGTTCTGGGCCGAGGAAGCCAAGGCCATCCACTGGCACAAGGCGCCGCAGCAGATCCTCGACTATTCCAATCCGCCATTCCGCAAGTGGTTCGTCGGTGGCCAGACCAACCTCTGCTACAACGCCGTCGACCGCCACCTGGCCGATCGCGCCGGGCAGCTGGCGCTGGTCGCCATTTCCACCGAAACCAACGTCACCCGGGAAATCACCTACGCCGAACTTCACCGCGAGGTGAACGCCTTCGCCGCGGTGCTGCAGAAGCTCGACGTCGGCCGCGGCGACCGCGTGGTCATCTACATGCCGAACATGGCCGAGGCGGTGTTCGCCATGCTCGCCTGCGCGCGCATCGGTGCGGTGCATTCGGTGGTCTTCGGAGGATTCGCCGCGCACAACCTGGCGCTGCGCATCGACGATGCCACGCCCAAGCTGCTGATCGCCGCCGATGCGGGCATGCGCGGCGGCAAGGTGATCCCGTACAAGGCCCTGGTCGACCAGGCCTGCGCGCAGGCCCAGTCGCCGCCGCCCAAGGTGCTGATCGTGTCGCGCGGGCTGGATCCGGCCTTGCCGAAGGTCGAGGGTCGCGACCAGGATTACGCCAGCCTGCGCGCCGAGGTCGGCGATGCCGACGTGCCGGTGCAATGGCTGGAATCCAACGAGCCCAGCTACCTGCTGTACACCTCCGGCACCACCGGCAAGCCGAAGGGCGTACAGCGCGACGTCGGCGGCTACGCGGTGGCCCTGGCCCTGTCCATGCGCACCGTGTTCGACGTCGCCCCTGGCCAAGTGATGTTCTCCACCTCGGACGTCGGCTGGGCCGTGGGGCACTCCTACAACGTCTACGGTCCGTTGATAGGCGGCTGCACCTCGCTGCTCTACGAGGGCCTGCCGGTCAACCCGGATGCCGGCATCTGGTGGTCGCTGTGCGAGAAGTACGGGGTGCGCACGCTTTTCTCTTCGCCCACCGCGATCCGGGTGCTGAAGAAGCACGACGTCGCCTTCATCCGCGAACATGACCTGTCCAGGCTCCAGTACCTGTTCCTGGCCGGCGAGCCGCTGGACGAGCCAACCGCACAATGGATCCACGATGCGCTGGGCAAGCCGGTCATCGACAACTACTGGCAGACCGAGACCGGCTGGCCGGCGATCACGCTGTTGCCCGGGCTGGACATGAAGCCGGTCAAGTTCGGTTCCCCCGGATTCCCCAACCTGGGCTACCGGATGAAGATCATCGACGAGTCCAGCGGCGTGGAAGTCGGCGCCAACCAGAAGGGCGTGCTGGTGCTGGAGCCGCCGCTGCCGCCGGGCTGCATGACCACCATCTGGAACGACGATGCCCGCTTCGTCAACAGCTACTTCAGCCACTTCAAGGAGCTGCTCTACAGTTCGCTGGACTGGGCGATCCGCGACGAGCAGGGCTACCACTTCATCCTCGGCCGCACCGATGACGTGATCAACGTGGCCGGGCACCGGCTGGGGACCAGGGAAATAGAGGAATCGGTGTCCGGCCACGGCAGCGTGGCCGAAGCGGCGGTGATCGGCGTGCATGACGAGCTCAAGGGCCAGGTTCCGGTCGTCTTCGCGACGCTGCGCCAGCACAGCGACGTGGCGGATGAGCGGGTAGCCGCCGCCAACGGCATGCGCCGGGCGGTGGAGGAGGGCCTGGGCGCGGTCGCGCGCCCGGCGCGCGTGTACATCGTCAATGCCTTGCCCAAGACCCGTTCCGGCAAGCTGCTGCGGCGCTCGCTGCAGGCGCTGGCACAGGGCAGCGATCCTGGCGACCTGTCCACCCTGGACGATCCCAACGCCCTGGAAGAGATCAGGAAGGCGCTGCTGCGCGGACCCGACGTGGGCAGCTGAGGCGGCGCCGCGGCAACGCGACGTACCCGGTGTGGAGGGCTCATTTCCGGGTCGCCGGGGCGACTCCGGTGTAGCTGGCGCGTGGCCGGATCAGGCGCCCTTGCGCCTGTTGCTCGAGGGCATGCGCCAGCCAGCCGGCCAGCCGCCCGGCGGCGAACATCACCAGCGCCGGCGTCGCCGGCAGGTCGTTGGCATGGCAGGTGGCCGCCAGCATGAAATCGATGTTGGGGCGCTGCCCGCTGATGTCCTCCATGGCGGCGAGGATCGCTTCCAGCGACTCCATCGCCGGCTGGCCGGCATGCGCGGTGCGCAGCCGCGCCAGCATCTCGGTCGCGCGCGGGTCGCCGTGCGGATACAGCACGTGGCCGAACCCCGGCAACTCGTCGCCGCGTTGCCAGCGCGTGGCGATGAAGTCGCGGGTGGAAGCGGCCTCACGCGCGTCGGCGATCAGGGCATGCGCGCGCGCCGTGGCCCCGCCATGGCGCGGACCGGAAAGCGCGGCCAGGCCGCTGCAGACCGTGCCGTGCAGGTGCGCGCCGGTCGAGGCGACCACGCGCGCGGCGAAGGCCGAGACGTTGAGTTCGTGGTCGGCGCAAACCACCAGCGCGGCGCGGACCAGTTCGGCGAAGGCCTCGTCGCCGGGTTTCCAGCATTGCGCAAGCAGGCGGTGGACCGGCCCGTCGAACGGCGCGCGCGCGACAAGCAGCGCCGCGTTGTGGCGCAGCAGGGTGGCGGCGATCTCGTGGCGCACGCGCGGCGCGGAATTGAACGAGTGGCGCACTTCCAGCGCCAGCAGCGGGATCGCCGCCATCGCCCGTTCCAGCGGCGGTAGGCGCGCGTCTCCGGCGATCGCCGCCACCGTGGCCGGCCAGTGCGGATCGATTTCCACCGCGAACGGATCCAGTTCGCCGCAGTCCCAGAGCAGGCGCGCGATGTCTTCCAGGGTGGCGCCTTCTTGCGCCGCCTCTATCGCCGAGCTCCCGCGGTAGTAAGGCCCGTCCTCTCGGATCAGCGAGATCCGCGTTTCCAGCACCGGCAGCCCGCGGTCCAGGCTCTGCGCCGCGCCTCTGGCCGCGCCACGCCCGGCCTGCTTGCGCTGCGCCAGCCGCTCCACGTCGCGGCGCGGGTACAGGCGGCTGCGGTGGTCCGGGCCGGGGCGCGACTCCAGCAGACCGCGGCTGACGTACGCATACAGGGTCGCCTGGCTGATGCCCAGGAACTGGCAGGTCTCGCGTGCGGAAAGCAGATCTGTCGTCATGGAAACACGTTGATTGTATGGATCAAGATTGATCAATGCTGCGGATGGTGCCAGATTCGCAGGCCAAGGAGGGGCGTACCATTCGCGCACCTCTGCCGTCCGGCCCTGTGCCGCGACGGTCATGACGACCCCAGAGGAGTCCTGCCGCATGAGCACCCCGACCGCCGGCGCCCCCGCTTCCCCCGGAGCGAAGTTCCGCGCCGCGCTGACCGCCGAATCCCCCCTGCAGGTGATCGGCGCCATCAACGCCAACCACGCCCTGCTGGCCAAGCGCGCCGGCTACCGCGCCATCTACCTCTCAGGCGGCGGCGTGGCCGCCGGCTCGCTGGGCTTGCCCGACCTGGGCATCAATACCCTCGAGGACGTCCTGATCGACGTGCGCCGGATCACCGATGTCTGCGACCTGCCGTTGATGGTCGACATCGATACCGGCTTCGGCCCGAGTGCCTTCAACATCGAGCGGACGGTGAAGTCGCTGATCAAGGCCGGGGCCGCTGCCTGCCACATCGAGGACCAGGTAGGCGCCAAGCGTTGCGGCCATCGTCCGGGCAAGGAAATAGTCACTGCGTCGGAGATGGTGGACCGGGTCAAGGCCGCCGCCGATGCGAAGACCGATCCGGCTTTCTTCCTGATCGCGCGCACCGATGCGATCCAGGTCGATGGCGTGGATGCGGCGATCGAGCGCGCCATCGCCTGCGTCGAAGCCGGCGCCGATGGCATCTTCGCCGAAGCCGCCTACGACCTGCCGACCTACCAGCGTTTCGTCGAGGCGGTGAAGGTCCCGGTGCTGGCCAACATCACCGAGTTCGGCAAGACCCCGCTGTTCACCCGTGAGGAACTGGCCTCGGTCGGCGTGGCCATCCAGCTGTACCCGCTGTCGGCGTTCCGGGCCATGAACAAGGCCGCAGAAGCGGTGTACACCGCGATCCGCCGCGACGGCCACCAGAAGAACGTGGTCGACGGCATGCAGACGCGCGAGGAGCTTTACGACCGCATCGGTTATCACGACTTCGAGCAGAAGCTCGATGCCTTGTTCGCCAGGAAGCAGGGCTGACTGCAGGCAGTGCGCAACGGAGTTCCCTCATGACCGCCACGTCCAGGAAACATCCCGACCGCCGCGAAACCGCGCGTCGCCTGCTGCAGGTCGAAGTGGAGAAGCTGCCGGCCAATGAGCGCGAGATCGTCGAACGCTTCATCGCCCGTCGCCATGTCTCGCGCAACATCGTGCAGGAGTACGAGCGCGGCGTTGGCCTCGGCGAACGCATTGCCGACAAGGTCGCCCAGGTCGGCGGCAGCTGGGCATTCATCATCACGTTCCTGCTGTGCCTGGCGGCATGGATGGCCTTCAACACATTCGTGCTGGCCAAGGGCGCGTTCGATCCCTACCCGTACATCCTGCTCAACCTGTGCCTGTCCTGCGTGGCCGCGATCCAGGCGCCGATCATCATGATGAGCCAGAACCGGCTGAGCATCATCGATCGCCTGCGTGCGCAGAACGACTACGAGGTCAACGTCAAGGCCGAACTGGAAATCATGCAGGTCCACGAAAAGCTCAACGACCTGCGCGAGAGTGACTGGTCCACGCTGGTGGAGCTGCAGAACCAGCAGATTGAACTTCTGCGGCAACTGCTGCAGCGCAAGCAGAATCCAGACTGACGGCATACCCGTCCTTCCTTTTGAAAAAAGCGAGTACCCCATGACCGAAGCCGCCGTTCCCTTCAAGCCCAAGAAATCCGTCGCCCTGTCAGGCACCGCCGCCGGCAACACCGCCCTGTGCACCGTTGGCCGCAGCGGCAACGACCTGCATTACCGCGGCTACGACATCCTCGACCTGGCCCGGTCCAGCGAGTTCGAGGAGATCGCCTACCTGCTGGTCCACGGCAAGCTGCCGGCGGCCGCCGAACTGCGCGCCTACAAGACCAGGCTCAAGTCGCTGCGCGGCATCCCCGCCGCGGTCAAGGCGGCGCTGGAGGAGCTGCCGCCGTCGGCCCACCCGATGGACGTGATGCGTACCGGCGTGTCGGTGCTGGGCTGCGTGTCCCCGGAGAAGGACGACCACAACCATCCCGGCGCCCGCGACATTGCCGACAAGCTGATGGCCTCGCTGGGTTCGATGCTGGCCTACTGGTACCACTGGAGCCACAACGGCCGCGCCATCGACGTGGAGACCGACGATGACTCCATCGGCGGCCACTTCCTGCACCTGTTGCATGGCGAGCCGCCGCGCGAGTCGTGGGTCAAGGCCATGCACACCAGCCTGATCCTGTATGCCGAGCACGAGTTCAACGCCTCGACCTTCGCCTGCCGGGTCATCGCCGGCACCGGCAGCGACATGCATTCATGCATCACCGGCGGCATCGGCGCGCTGCGCGGCCCCAAGCATGGCGGCGCCAACGAAGTGGCCTTCGAGGTGCAGAAGCGCTACGACAGCCCCGACGAGGCGGAAGCCGACATCAAGGCGCGGGTCGAGCGCAAGGAAGTGATCATCGGCTTCGGCCATCCGGTCTACACCACCGGCGATCCGCGCAACCAGGTGATCAAGGACGTGGCGCGCGAACTCTCCGACGAGCAGGGCAACCGCAGGATGTACGACATCGCCGAGCGCCTGGAGACGGTGATGTGGGACATCAAGAAGATGTTCCCCAACCTGGACTGGTTCAGCGCGGTCAGCTACCACATGATGGGCGTGCCCACGGCGATGTTCACCCCGCTGTTCGTGATCGCCCGCACCGCGGGCTGGAGCGCGCACGTGATCGAGCAGCGCATCGACGGCAAGATCATCCGCCCCAGCGCCAACTACACCGGCCCGGAAGACCGGGCCTTCGTGCCTATCGCCCAGCGCTAACGGCACCTTCGTCACGCCTGCACGCCAGCAAACCCCCAGCGGATCGCCAGCCATGAATACCCAGTACCGCAAGACCCTGCCCGGCACCTCGCTGGATTACTTCGACGCGCGCGAAGCGGTCGACGCCATCACTCCCGGTGCCTACGACGCTTTGCCCTACAGCTCGCGCGTGCTTGCCGAGAACCTGGTGCGACGCTGCGACCCCGCCACGCTGGCCGCGTCGTTGCGGCAGCTGGTCGAGCGCAGGTCGGACCTGGATTTCCCGTGGTTCCCGGCCCGCGTGGTCTGCCACGATATCCTCGGCCAGACCGCGCTGGTGGACCTTGCAGGCTTGCGTGATGCGATCGCCGAACAGGGTGGCGATCCGGCCCAGGTCAACCCGGTGGTGCCGGTGCAATTGATCGTCGACCATTCGCTGGCGGTGGAATGCGGTGGCTACGATCCTTCGGCATTCGAGAAGAACCGCGCCATCGAGGATCGCCGCAACGAGGATCGTTTCCACTTCATCGAGTGGACCCGGCAGGCGTTCAAGAACATGGAGGTGATCCCGCCCGGCAACGGCATCATGCACCAGATCAACCTGGAGAAGATGTCGCCGGTGGTCCAGGTCCGCGAAGGCGTCGCCTTCCCCGACACCTGCGTGGGAACCGACAGCCACACCCCGCACGTGGATGCGCTGGGCGTGATTGCCATTGGCGTGGGCGGGCTGGAAGCGGAGAACGTGATGCTGGGCCGCGCCTCGTGGATGCGCACGCCGCAGATCGTCGGCGTCGAGCTGACGGGCCGGCCGCAGCCGGGCATCACCGCCACCGACGTGGTGCTGGCGCTGACCGAGTTCCTGCGCAAGTCCAAGGTGGTGGGCGCATGGCTGGAATTCCACGGGGAGGGTGCTTCGGCGCTGACCGTGGGCGACCGCGCCACCATCTCCAACATGGCCCCCGAGTACGGCGCCACCGCGGCGATGTTCTCCATCGACTCGCAGACCATCGACTACCTGCGCCTGACCGGTCGCGACGAGGAACAGGTCAGGCTGGTGGAAACCTATGCACGCCACACGGGACTCTGGTCCGGCAGTCTTGGCCGCGCGCGGTACGACCGCGACCTGCGCTTCGACTTGTCCGCGGTGGTGCGCAACATGGCCGGTCCGTCCAATCCGCATGCGCGGGTGGCCACTTCCGACCTGGCGGCCCGCGGCATCGCCGGCACCTGGGAGGAGGTGCCGGGGCTGATGCCCGACGGAGCGGTGATCATCGCCGCGATCACCAGCTGCACCAACACCAGCAATCCGCGCAACGTGATCTCCGCGGCGCTGCTGGCGCGCAACGCGAACCGGCTCGGCCTTGCGCGCAAGCCGTGGGTGAAGACCTCGCTTGCGCCCGGCTCCAAGGCGGTGTCGCTCTACCTTGAGGAAAGCGGGTTGATGCCCGAGTTGGAGGCGCTGGGCTTCGGCGTGGTCGGCTTCGCCTGCACCACCTGCAACGGCATGTCCGGCGCGCTGGACCCGGCGATCCAGCGGGAGATCATCGACCGCGACTTGTACGCCACCGCGGTCCTGTCGGGCAACCGCAATTTCGACGGACGCATCCATCCCTACGCCAAGCAGGCCTTCCTGGCCTCGCCGGCGCTGGTGGTGGCTTACGCCATTGCCGGCACCATCCGCTTCGATATCGAGAAGGACGTGCTGGGCGTGGCCGACGGCAAGGAGATCAGGCTCAAGGACCTGTGGCCGAGCGACGAGGAAATCGACGCGGTGGTCAAGGCTTCGGTGAAGCCGGAGCAGTTCCGCAGCGTCTACAACCCGATGTTCGCGGTGCGCGTGGAGCATGGACCGAAAGTCGAACCGCTGTACGACTGGCGCCCGCAAAGCACCTATATCCGCAGGCCGCCGTATTGGGAAGGCGCGCTCGCTGGGGCCCGCACGCTGCAAGGCCTGCGCCCGCTGGCGGTGTTGCCGGACAACATCACCACCGACCATCTGTCGCCGTCCAACGCCATCCTTCGCAACAGCGCGGCGGGCGAGTACCTGGCGAAGATGGGCCTGCCGGAGGAGGACTTCAATTCCTACGCCACCCATCGCGGCGACCACCTCACCGCGCAACGCGCCACCTTCGCCAACCCGAAGCTGTTCAACGAGATGGTGCGGAACCCCGATGGCAGCGTGAAGCAGGGCTCGCTGGCCCGTGTGGAGCCGGAAGGCAAGGTCGTGCGCATGTGGGAAGCGATCGAAACCTACATGGATCGCAAGCAGCCGCTGATCATCATTGCCGGTGCCGACTACGGCCAGGGCAGCTCGCGCGACTGGGCGGCCAAGGGCGTGCGCCTGGCGGGTGTGGAAGCCATCGCCGCCGAAGGCTTCGAACGCATCCACCGCACCAACCTGGTCGGCATGGGCGTTCTGCCGCTCGAGTTCAAGCCGGGGACCACGCGCGTCACCCTGGGTATCGACGGCACCGAGACTTTCGACGTGATCGGCGAACGTACCCCGCGCGCTGAGCTGACCCTGGTGATCCATCGCAAGGATGGCGAGCGCGTCGAAGTGCCGGTGACCTGCCGGCTGGACAGCGACGAGGAGGTTTCCATCTACGAGGCTGGTGGGGTGCTGCAGCGGTTCGCGCAGGATTTCCTCGAGTCATCCAAGGCCGCTTGAGCGGAGAACCACATGTCCCACGCCCCCCAGATCCGCATTCCCGCCACCTACATGCGCGGTGGCACCAGCAAGGGCGTGTTCTTCCGCCTCGAGGACCTGCCGCCCGCCGCGCAAGTGCCTGGCCCGGCCCGTGACGCCTTGCTGCTCCGGGTGATTGGTTCGCCCGATCCCTATGGCAAGCACACCGACGGCATGGGTGGGGCGACCTCGAGCACCAGCAAGGTCGTGATCATCTCGAAGAGCGGACAGGCCGGGCATGACGTCGACTACCTGTACGGACAGGTCCCGATCAACGACAGCTTCATCGACTGGAGCGGCAACTGCGGCAACCTGTCCTCGGCCGTGGGCCCGTTCGCAATCGCCAATGGCCTGATCGACCCGGCGCGGATTCCGCATGACGGTGTCTGCACGGTGCGCATCTGGCAGGCGAACATCGCCAAGACGATCATTGCGCACGTGGATGTCAGCAATGGCGAGGCGCAGGAAACCGGTGATTTCGAGCTCGACGGCGTGACCTTCCCGGCCGCCGAGATACAGCTCGAGTTCCTCGATCCTGCCGATGAAGGCGACGGCGAGGGCGGTGGCGCGATGTTCCCGACCGGCAACCTGGTCGACACGCTGGAAGTGCCCGGGATCGGGTCAATCCGGGCCACCCTGATCAATGCCGGCGTGCCTACCATCTTCGTCGACGCCGCCGCGCTGGCTTACGACGGCACCGAACTGCAGGCCGCCATCAACGAAGACCAGGCCGCGCTGGCCAAGCTGGAGGCGATTCGCGCGCACGGCGCAGTGCGCATGGGCCTGGTCGGCGATGCTTCCCAGGCAGCGGCGCGTCCGCTGACGCCCAAGATCGCATTCGTCGCACCGCCGAAGGACTACGTGTCTTCCGCCGGCAAGCCGGTGCGGGCGGCAGACATCGACCTGCTGGCGCGAGCCATGTCCATGGGCAAGCTGCACCACGCCATGATGGGTACGGCCTCCGTCGCAATCGCGGCCGCGGCGGCCGTGCCGGGCACGCTGGTCAATGCCGCGGCTGGCGGGAGCAGCCGCGAAGTCGTCGTGTTCGGCCATCCCTCCGGCACCTTGCGGGTGGGCGCCGAAGCGGTGCAGGCCGGCGGCCAATGGGCCGTGCGCAAGGCGATCATGAGCCGCAGCGCCCGCGTCCTGATGGAAGGCGCGGTGCGGGTGCCGGGCGACTCGTTCTGAGTACTCCCCAGGACCTGCTGGACCTTTCCCGGCTTCGCCGGGGGCGGGTGGCGCAGGACAGCCCGACCCGATTCGATTAACATGCGTCCGGGCCGATCCGGCACCCGACAACCCCAGGTGGCCTGCCAACGCGGGCCTCGCGTGCGACATGAGCACTACCACCGCCCACTGCTGATTGCCCGCCGCCACTTCGTACCCTGGTCGAAGGCGCGTGGCGCCTTTTTTGCTTTCCATGGTTGACCCAATGATCACGATCACCCTTCCCGACGGCAGCCGCCGCGAATTCGAAAACCCCGTCACGGTCATGGAAGTGGCCCAGTCCATCGGCGCCGGCCTGGCCAAGGCGACGCTCGCCGGCGCAGTGGACGGCAGGCTGGTCGATGCCAGCGACCGCATCGACCACGACGCCAGCCTGCGCATCATCACGCCCAAGGACGAGGAGGGCGTCGAGATCATCCGCCATTCCTGCGCCCACCTGGTCGGCCATGCGGTCAAGCAGCTGTACCCGGAAGCCAAGATGGTGATCGGCCCGGTGATCGCCGAAGGCTTCTATTACGACATCTGGAACGAGCGCCCGTTCACCCCGGAAGACCTGGCCGCGATCGAGCAGCGCATGCGCGAACTGATCGAACAGGACTACGAGGTGGTCAAGAAGGTCACCCCGCGCGCCGAAGTGATCGAACTGTTCAAGGCCCGGGGCGAGGACTACAAGCTGCGACTGATCGAGGACATGCCCGACGAGGCCGCGATGGGCCTGTACCACCACCAGGAATACGTGGACATGTGCCGCGGCCCGCACGTGCCGAACACGCGCTTCCTGAAGGCGTTCAAGCTGACCCGCATCTCCGGCGCCTACTGGCGTGGCGATGCCAAGAACGAACAGCTGCAGCGCATCTACGGCACCGCCTGGGCCGACAAGAAGCAGCTCGAGGCCTACATCCTGCGCATCGAGGAAGCCGACAAGCGCGACCATCGCAAGATCGCCAGGCAGCAGGAGCTCTTCCACCTGCAGGAAGAGGCGCCGGGCCTGGTGTTCTGGCATCCCAGGGGCTGGGCGATCTGGCAGGTGGTCGAGCAGTACATGCGCAAGGTCTATCGCGACACGGGCTACGGCGAAGTCCGTTGCCCGCAGATCCTGGACGTGTCGCTGTGGCAGAAGTCCGGCCACTGGGACAACTACCAGGACAACATGTTCTTCACCGAATCGGAGAAGCGCACCTATGCGCTGAAGCCGATGAACTGCCCGGGCCACGTGCAGGTGTTCAACCAGGGCCTGCACAGCTACCGCGACCTGCCGATCCGCTACGGCGAGTTCGGCGCCTGCCATCGCAACGAACCCTCCGGCGCGCTGCACGGCATCCTGCGCGTGCGCGGCTTCACCCAGGACGACGGCCACATCTTCTGCACCGAACAGCAGATCGAGTCCGAGGTGACCGACTTCCACCGGCAGGCGATGCAGGTCTACGCCGACTTCGGCTTTACCGAGGTGCAGGTCAAGCTGGCGCTGCGCCCGGAACCGCGGCTGGGCGACGACGCCACGTGGGACAAGGCCGAGGAGTCCCTGCGTTCGGCCCTGCGCGCGGCCGGAGTGGAATGGCAGGAACTGCCCGGCGAGGGCGCCTTCTACGGCCCCAAGATCGAATACCACCTCAAGGACGCCATCGGCCGGACCTGGCAGCTGGGCACGATGCAGGTCGATTTCATGATGCCGGGCCGGCTCGGCGCCGAATACGTGGACGAGAATTCCGCGCGCCGGCACCCGGTGATGCTGCACCGGGCCATCGTCGGGTCGATGGAGCGCTTCATCGGCATCCTCATCGAGCACCATGCTGGTGCATTCCCGGCCTGGCTGGCACCCCGCCAGGCGGTGGTCATGAACATCACCGACGCGCAGGCCGATTACGTGGCCGAAGTCCAGAAAACCCTTGCGAATCAAGGCTTCCGGGTCGCTTCGGATTTGCGGAACGAGAAAATCGGCTATAAGATCCGCGAGCACACCCTGCAGAGGGTGCCCTACCTGGTGGTGGTCGGAGACCGCGAGAAGGAGAATGGGGCCATCGCCGTGCGCACGCGCTCGGGCGAAGATTTAGGCACAATGAGCATCGCGGCCTTTGCAGAACGCCTGCGAGGCGAGCAGGTCGCTTGAGAAATGTCCCGGCCCCGCATGGGGCCGGCATGAAGGTATCCCCTGGGAGATTGCAACAATCAGTACCCCCGATAACAAGCAAAACCGCAAGAATGGCGAGATCCGCGTACCCAACGTGCGGGTGATCGGCGCCGACGGCGAAATGGTCGGCGTGCTTTCGCGCGAAGCGGCGCTGGCGTTGGCCGAGGAGTCGGGCATGGACCTGGTCGAGATCCAGCCCCAGGCCGATCCGCCGGTATGCCGGATCATGGACTTCGGAAAGTTCAAGTTCGAAGCCCAGAAGAAGGCCAATGCCGCCAAGAAGAAGCAGAAGCAGGTCGAGATCAAGGAACTCAAGTTCCGGCCGGTCACCGATGAAGGCGACTACCAGATCAAGATGCGCAACATCCGCCGCTTCCTCGAGGAAGGCGACAAGGTCAAGGTCAACATCCGTTTCCGTGGCCGCGAGATGAGCCACCAGGAACTGGGCCGCGAGATGGCCACGCGCATCGAGACCGAGCTTGGCGACGAGATCGTGATCGAATCGCGCCCGCGCCTGGAAGGTCGGCAGATGGTGATGATGATCGCGCCGAAGAAGAAATAACCGCCGCCGGCCGCACGGCCGACCGCCAGCAAGGGGCGCCGCAGGGCGCCCTTTGCCGTTGCCGCCGGCGCGATCCCGCGGAAAACCCATGATTTGCAAGGGAAAGCCGGGGCGGGCATAATACGCGGCCCGGTCATCCGGGCGGCCGCCTGCAACCTGGGGCAGCCACAGGACCTGTCGTAGTTTCCCTTAAGATACAACGACTTACAAGCCGACATTGGGCATGGATGGAAAGCGTGGCCGCTTCATGACGAAGCAACAAGGCTGCCGCCCGGGTCAGTGACAAAAACCAACAAGGATCACGCAATGCCCAAGATCAAGACCCATCGGGCGGCGGCCAAGCGTTTCCGGAAGACCGCTTCCGGCAAATACAAGGCTGGCCACGCCAACAAGAGCCACATCCTCACCAAGAAGTCGACCAAGCGTAAGCGCGGCCTTCGTGCGACGAACATCGTTCGCGCCGAAGACTCCAAGCGTCTGGATCGTATGCTTCCGTATCTCTGAGGACTGAACAATGGCACGAGTCAAACGTGGTGTAACGGCGCGCCGCCGTCACAAGAAAATCCTGAAGCTCGCCAAGGGCTACTACAACGCCCGCCGCAAGGTCTTCCGCGTCGCCAACCAGGCCGTCATCAAGGCCGGCCAGTACGCGTATATCGGCCGCAAGCAGAAGAATCGCCGTGCATGATGCGGCCGGTTTTGCGGCCCTGGCGGAAAAGGCCAAGAGCGCACTCGCGGCGTAAGCCTGCGATCTCCACCGTCAAGGCAGCACTGGCAATCCATCGCCGGACACGTGGGGAAGGGCGCAAGTCCTTCCCCATTGTTTTTTGCGGCATGCCTGCGGCGGTCCCCGAAACATCCGAGGTCTGATCGTTCATGAGCGAAATCGAATCGCTGACCCGCCAGGCGCTGGCCGACATCGCCGCCGCCGCCAGCCCCGACTTGCTGGAGGCGTTGCGCGTGGCCTTGCTCGGCAAGAGTGGCAGCATCACCGCGCAGTTGAAGGCGCTGGGCGGCTTGCCGGGCGACCAGCGCAAGGCCGCTGGTGAGGCCATCAACTTGGCCCGCGACTCGATCTCCGCGGCATTGGCCGCGCGCAGGAGCGTGCTCGAGGACGCGGCGCTGGACGCGCGACTGGCCGGCGAAGGCATCGACGTCAGCCTGCCCGGACGCGATCCGTCACGGGGCGGCGTACATCCGGTCAGCCGCACCCTGGAGCGCATCGCGGAGATCTTCGGCCGCCTTGGCTACGAACTGGCCGATGGGCCGGAGATCGAGGACGACTGGCACAACTTCGAGGCGTTGAATTTCCCGCCGCACCATCCGGCGCGGGCCATGCACGACACGTTCTATTTCCCCGCCGACGGCAGCGGCATCGCCCGCCTGCTGCGCACGCACACTTCAGGCGTGCAGGTCCGCTACATGGGCGAACATGCGCCGCCGCTGCGCATGATCGCCGCCGGCAAGGTCTATCGCAGCGACAGCGACCAGACCCATTCGCCGATGTTCCACCAGGTCGAGGGCCTGCTGGTCGACGAGCATTCCACCTTCGCCGACCTCAAGGGCACGCTGGCCGAGTTCGTCCGCGCGTT
>SEHC01000254.1 GCA_004173415.1 Lysobacteraceae bacterium | reverse complement strand
ACGCCCATCCAGTCGACGCTGTCCGGGCCGTGGGACAGGTCGGGCATCACCCCCAGCTTCTGGCGCACGGCGATGGAGGGACCGCGCACGGCCTGGCCGTGCCTGAGCAGGGCGAAGGTCAGGCTGTTGGGCATTTCCTCTTCGGTGAACTCGCGCTCGGGTTCGGCGACGTAGGTGTCCTTCTGGTCGACGAAGTGCAGGAACCGCACGCTGCGCCGCTGCTCGTCGTAAAGCACGATGTAGCAGTTGTCGGCCGACATCAGCGAGCCGACCACCGCATGGATTCGCCGGAGCATCTCCGGCATTTCGAGATCGGCGCTGGCCAGGTCGGCGATCTCGTAGAGCGCCTGCTGCAGGCGCTTGGATTTCTCCAGCGACACGATGCGGGCCTGCGCGCGCGTCGCGTCCAGGGTGGCGCCTACCAGGATCCTGGCCAGGTCCAGCCACGATTTGGTCGCCGCGGCATCCACGGCCGCCGGCATGGCCGCGGCAACGGCCATGCGCGCGGTCCCGTCGCCGTTCTCCCACGCATGCACGAGCACCGGCCCCGCTGCCGACTCGGCGTCCGGATCGGACAGCGCGGCCTCGGCGCGCTTGCGCAAGGACGGATTCCCCTCCGGCGACACGGCGCCATCGCTGCCCACGGCCCAGTCCCGCCAGCTCACCGCCACCTTGGCTCCCTCCGGCAGCAAGGCGCACAGGGTGGCCGCGATGCAGCCGGCCGGCGACGTCTCCGGGCCCGGGCCCGCAGTGGGTGCCCGGCTGGCGACCGGATTCGGGGCGGGGCGGGAAATTTCCGCCGCTTCGGTGGTAGGCAGGTGCACGTGTTTCCCAAGGTCGGTTACGGAAAGCGGGCGCCAGCGCCCGTGTGACGGAAACCCCATTCCCGCACGGCGGACGTTATCAGGTTCCATGCATGTCGCCATGGCCCCCGTGGTTTGCCCACCACTTCCCTGTCCTTACGAAGTACTGCCGGCGCTGCGGCCAACTTGCGGACGCCGGCCACGCTTTGCGGATTCTGATGCAAGCCTTACGCTTGTTGCGGTGAACGACTTCCCAGAACCCGCCGACGAAGTGCTGATGCTCGCCTATGCAGCCGGCGATGCCAAGGCCTTCGAGCAGCTTTATGCCCGCCACCGCGGCCGCCTGTACCGGTTCCTGCTGCGCCAGCTGCGCGAGCCGGCGCTGGCCGACGAGCTGTTCCAGGACATCTGGCAACGGGTGATCACCGCGCGCGAAGGCTGGCGGCCCGAGGCCGCTTTCACGACCTGGCTGTTCCGGATCGCCCACAATCGCCTCACCGACCACTGGCGGGCGCTGAAACACCGTCCGCCGGCCCCGTCCGATGGCGATGAACGGGCCGCCCGGGTACCGGACCCGGACACGCCGGAGCGCAACCTGTCCGATTTCGAGCAGCGCCGCCGGCTGCACCTGGCCATGGCCGAGCTGCCGGACGACCAGCGCGAGGTGCTGCAATTGCGGCTGGAGCAGGAGCTGAGCCTGGAGGAGATCGGCGAGATCACCGGCGTAGGCCGGGAAACGGTGAAGTCGCGGCTGCGTTATGCGATGGACAAGCTGCGTGCGAGATTGAGCGAATGAATACCCGAGCCCCCGATCCACTGACCCCGGAAGAGCGCGAGCTGGCCCAGCTGGTGGCGCGCCTGGGTCCGCATGGCGAGCCGCCGGCGGCGCTGGACGCCCGGATCCTGGCCTCGGCCCGCGCTGCGGTCCAGCCAAGGCCGGCGTCCACGTCGCGCCCACGCTGGCCGGTGGCGATCGGGCTGGCCGCCTCGGTGGTGGTTGCGGTCGGCATCGCCTGGCAGCTGCGTCCGCTGCCGCAACTGGCGAGCGTCGGCGAAGTGCCGGAAGCGCATCGCCCGATGGCGGCCGCTCCGGCGGCCGGCGAACCCACGCCCGTATCCGGCGCCCTCCCCGAACCCGCGCCTGAGCCACCGCCCGTCCCTGTGATCGCCGAAGCGGCACCGCCATCGGCGGCCACGCCGGCACCCCTGGCCCTGCCCGAACCCGCGCCTGCGAGGCAGCAACGCCGCCTGCCGTCGCCACGGACCGTGCAGCGGGAGACCCGGCCACTCGCCGCCATGGCCCCGGAGGCTGCCAGCGTGGCTCCACCTGCACCCGCGCCTCCGCCTCCTGCGGCACCCTCCCCGTTCGCCGCCACTGAGGCCGAACCCGGCGACACCATGGGCGCCGATGCCGCTGCCAATGCCGTCGTTCGCAGGGAACAGCCGATCGACGCACAGGCAGCCAGCGCGCATGCGGCCGGTGCGCGGGCGGCCAGCGCGAGACAGGCTTCTGCGCCAGCCAGCCGCAAAGCGGCGGCGCTGGCTGGCCAGGCGATGCGGGACAGCGAGAACCAGACGCTGGACCGGGTCGAAGTCACCGGTTCGCGCATCAGCCGGACCGACCGCCAGGTGCCGGTCCGGGACGACACCCAGCTGGCGGTGGACGATTGGCTGGAACGGGTGCGCACGCGTTACGGCCTGGGTGATGCGGATGCGGCCCGCCAGAGCCTGCTGCTCTTCGTCAGGGACCATCCGGACGAAACCGTTCCGGATGACCTGGAACCGTTGCTGGAAGAATGAGCCACACCCTGGCCCACGCCAGCCTGCATGTACTGGAGGTCAAGCACAGCCGCTTCATCGCGCAGGCGGCCCCGGCTTCCTCAGCGGAGGCCGCGCTGGCCTTCGTCAGCCAGGTGTCGGATATCGGGGCCACCCATAATTGCTGGGCCTATCGGATCGGTGGCCAGTACCGCTCCAGCGACGATGGCGAGCCGTCCGGCACCGCGGGCCGCCCGATCCTGGCGGCGATCGACGGCCAGGGCTACGACCAGGTGGTCGCCGTGGTCACCCGCTGGTACGGCGGGATCAAGCTGGGCGCCGGCGGACTGGTGCGCGCTTACGGCGGCGCCGCGGCCGAATGCCTGCGCCTGGCCGAACGACGCCCGCTGCTGGCCCTGGAAGAGTGGCGGATCCGCTGCACATTCGACGACCTGGGCAGCGTGCACGTCGCCCTGGCCGCGCTTGGGGCAGACAAGTTGTCCGAGGATTTCGATGAAAGCGGGGCAAGCCTGCGCCTGCGCATCGCCGCATCGCGCGCCGACGCCTTGAAAAACCAGCTTCGCGACGCCACCCGTAACCGGGTGCAAGTGATCGGATCGGACCCAGAATGACCTCAACGCACGCAACTGCCGATTCCCGCATGGACAAGGCCCACCCCGCCACCGATCCCGCCACCGATCCCGCCACCGACCCGGCCAGCTCCAGCCCGGCGTCAAAGCCCCGACTCGGCAGCCTGCGCGCACTCTGGCCCTTCGTGCGTGTGCATGGCGGACTGTTCGGCGCCTGGCTGCTGGCCCTGGCGGCCGCATCGGCCGCGACCCTCAGCCTGCCGGTCGCCTTCCGGCGGATGATCGACGATGGCTTTTCCAGCGGCAGCAACGTCGACCGCGCCTTCCTGTTCCTGTTTATCGTCGCCGTGGCCCTGGCCCTGGCCAGCGCCGCCCGCTTCTATTTCGTCTCCCTGCTGGGCGAACGCGTGGTCGCGGACCTGCGCAAGCAACTCTACCGGCACCTCATCGGCCTGGGCGCGGGCTTCCACGACCGCACCCGCAGCGGCGAACTGGTTTCGCGCCTGACCGCGGACAGCGAACTGCTGCGCAACGTGGTCGGCACCAGCATGTCGGTGGCCCTGCGCAGCACGGTCACGGTGATCGGCAGCCTGAGCATGATGTTCATCACCAGCCCGCGCCTGGCCGCCTTCTCGCTGATCGGAATCCCGCTGGCGGTGCTGCCGATCGTGCTCGGCAGCCGGCGCCTGGTGGCGGTGGACACCGCGCGCAAGCGCATCCGCGCCCAGGCCTGGGTCACCGCCGGCGCGATCACCCTGGTCTTCGGTGCGATCGTGCTGGTGCTGTGGTCCGGCGCGCATGACGTGATCGGCGGGCGCATGAGCGCGGGCACGCTGGGCCAGTTCGTGCTGTATGCGCTGATCGGCGGCGGCTCGGTGGGCGCGCTGGCCGAGGTGTGGAACGAGCTGCAGCGGGCATCGGGCGGCATGGGCCGGATCACCGAACTGCTGCAGGAGGTCGCGGAGATCAGCCCGCCCGCGCAGCCGCGGCGGCTGCCGGTCCCGCTGCGTGGCGGTATCCGCTTCGACGACGTGGTCTTCCACTACCCTTCCCGCCCCGACCTGCCCGCGCTCGACGGCTTCGACCTGCAGGTGCAGGCAGGCGAGACCGTGGCCCTGGTCGGCCCCTCCGGGGCCGGCAAGAGCACGGTGTTCTCGATGCTGCTGCGCTTCCACGACCCGCAATCGGGCAGCCTGCGCATCGACGACATCGATCTGCGCGAACTGGATCCGGCCGACCTGCGCGAGCACATCGCGCTGGTTCCGCAGCAGCCGGCGATCTTCGCCGCCAGCGCGGCCGACAACATCCGCTACGGGAAGCTTGATGCGAGCGATGCCGAACTGGAAGCCGCGGCCGCTTCGGCCGAAGCCGCCGATTTCATCCGCGCGCTTCCGGCCGGTTACGCCAGCGAGCTGGGCGAACGTGGCGCGCGCCTGTCAGGCGGCCAGCAGCAACGCATCGCCATCGCCCGCGCCCTGCTCAAGGACGCGCCGATCCTGCTGCTGGACGAAGCCACCTCCGCGCTCGATGCGCAGAGCGAACGGGCGGTCCAGCAGGCGCTGGAACGGCTGATGCAGGGTCGCACGACCCTGGTCATCGCCCATCGCCTGGCCACCGTGCTCAAGGCCGACCGCATCGTGGTCATGGACCAGGGCCGCATCGTCGCCCAGGGAACCCACGCGGAACTGATCGCCCAGGACGGGCTGTATGCCGAGCTGGCGCGCCTGCAGTTCATCGATTGACCGGATGGTGCGCGCAGCCAGCCTGGCTGCGCCCATCTTGCAGCCCTCCCCCTGGCCGGACCGGCAAACCCGTGGTCGGGTGATCCGCGCGAATTCGCCAAGCCGTCGGCCTGGCCGTGGATGCCCGCGGGAGGCTAGTTCGACTGCACCTGCAGCAGCGGCGCCAGCGCCCTCTTCGGCTTGCTCGGGAAGGCATGGCGCAGGATCCGCCAGATCACCTGGCCGAACTGCCGCGGCAACGAGCCGGTGTTGTAGTGCTGCCCATAGCGAGCGCAGATTTCCCTGACCTGCACGGCCATGGCCGCGTAGCGGTTGGCTGGCACGTCGGGATAGAAATGATGTTCGATCTGGTGGCTGAGGTTGCCGGACATCACGTTCAGCAGCTTGCCGCCAGCCAGGTTGGAGGAACCGCGCAGCTGGCGCAGGTACCAGTGGCCCCGCGACTCGTTGCGGATCGACTCCTTGGGGAAGGTCTCGGCGTCGGCGGTGAAATGGCCGCAGAAGATGATGGTGTAGGTCCACAGGTTGCGGAGCACGTTGGCGACCACGTTGCCCAGCAGCACCGGCAGGAAGAACGGGCCGGCCAGCAGCGGGAACACCACGTAGTCCTTGACCACCTGGCGCAGCATCTTGCGGCCGGCCGGCCGGAACAGTTCGCGCATCTGCGCGTTGCTGGTCCTGCCGGCGAACCAGCGCCCCAGCTTCAGGTTCTGGGCGGCCACGCCCCATTCGAACAGCACCGCGAAGACCACCGCGATCAGCGGCTGGGCCAGGTAGAACGGCTTCCAGCGCTGCTCGGGGAAGATCCGCAGCAGGCCATAGCCGATGTCGTCGTCCATGCCGCGCACGTTGGTGTAGGTGTGGTGGCGGAAGTTGTGCGTGTAGCGCCAGTTCTCGCTGGTACCGGCGATGTCCCACTCGTAGGTCTTGCCATTGAGCTGCGGGTCGCCCATCCAGTCGTACTGGCCGTGGATGATGTTGTGCCCCACTTCCATGTTCTCGAGGATCTTGGCCAGGGCCAGCACCAGTGTGCCGACGATCCATGCCGGCAGCAGGATCGACGGGACGAACGCGCCGGCGAACAGCAATGCGCGGCCGGCGAGCTCCATGTAGCGCACCACCTTGACCACGCGGCGGATGTAGTCGGCGTCCGACTGTCCCAGCCTGGCCACGGTCTGCGCGCGCACGGCGTCCAGTTCGGCGGCAAAGGCATCGAGTTCGGCGGCGGTCAGGGCACGGTTCTTGGTCATGGTCGGGGTCATTGCATTCACAGGTCGAGTACGAGGTCGCCCACCGCACTGCTAATGCAGAGCTTGAGCGCCGAAACCGGCTCGTCTTCGAGGTCGCCGGTATTGAGGTTGCGGGTGGTGCCGGAGGCCTTGCCGCAGGCACAGGTGTTGCAGATGCCCATGCGGCAGCCGGAATCGGGCCGCAGGCCTTCGGCTTCCAGTGCGGTCAGCAGCGACTGGCCACGCGCAACGCTGAGGGTGCGGCCGCTGGCGGCCAGGGTGACCTGCACGCTGCCGTTGTCCTCGACCACGCGCGGCGGCGCGCTGAAGGCCTCGGCATGGAAAGTCGGGACATTGGCGGCGAGCAGGGAGCGGGCCGTGTCGACGAAACCGCCCGGCCCGCAGGCGTACACATGCCGGGCGTCCGCATCGGAGACCAGCGAGCGCAGCATGGCGGCGTCGATGCGGCCGGCGGCCTCGTCTGCGGCCAGTGACAGCTCGCGGGTCAACGCGAAATGGACCCGGAAGTTCGGATGGGCCGCGGCCAGTTCGCGCAGTTCGCTGGCGAAGCAGAGTTCATCGCGGCTGCGGGCCCAGTAGACCAGGTCCAGCGGTACCGGCATGCCCCGGGCCGCGAGCGTGCGGACCATTGCCATCAGCGGGGTGATGCCGCTGCCGGCGGCCAGGAACAGCCAACGGCCCTGCAGGCGCTGCGGCAGGATCATCTCGCCGAAGGCCGGCCCCAGCTCCAGTACATCGCCCACCTGCGCCTGCTGGCACAGGTAACGACTCAGCTTGCCGCCCTCGATGCCCTTCACGGTCACCGAAATACACCCGTCGGCGCGCGGCGGCGCGGTCAGGCTGTAGCTGCGGGTCACCCGTGTGCCGTTGAGTTCCACACTGAGGTTGAGGTGCTGGCCTGGCTGGAACCCGGTCCAGTGCCGGTTCGGCTTGAGCACCAGGGTCACCGCATCGCGGGAAGCCTGTTCGCGGGCGACGATCCGGGCCAACGGCCGGTCCCAGGACCAGGAGCGGTTGAAGCGGGAGGCCCAGAAATCGAACACCACGGGGGTGACCACGGGCTTGAGCAGGCGCCTGAGGCGGCTGGCGCCAGCGGCAGGGTCGGGCTTGAGGCGGGCATTCATGAGGCTACTATACAGGCGCAGATACACATGTCTATACAGGTGTATATTCCATTCAGCCGATATGATGCGCTCGCCCCTTCCCATCCAGACGGTCCTCGTGAGCCAAACCCCCGACATCCTTGCCGACACCGAGCAGGCCGCGCCACGCAAGGCAGCCATCTCGCGCGACGACCTGATCGCGGCGGCGCTGAAGCTGGTCGGGCCCCATCGGAGCCTGTCGACCCTGAGCCTGCGCGAGGTCACCCGCGAGGCGGGCATCGCCCCGAACAGCTTCTACCGCCAGTTCCGCGACATGGACGAGCTGGCGGTCGCCCTGATCGACGTGTCGGGGCGGTCGCTGCGCAAGATCATCGGCCAGGCACGGCAGCGGGTCAGCCGCGAACGCAGCGTGATCCGGGTCTCGCTGGAAACCTTCATGGAACAGCTGCGCGC
>SEHC01000253.1 GCA_004173415.1 Lysobacteraceae bacterium | reverse complement strand
TCTCCGGTCGCCTGGGGCATGGCCCTGATGTTCGGCATGACCTCGCTGATCACCTATTCGATGTTCACCTGGCTGCCGAAACTGCTGGTCGAAGCCGGCGGCAGCGCCGCGCTGGGGGGCACGATGGTGGCGCTGTTTTCGACCCTCGGACTGGTTTCGGCGCTGGCCGTGCCGGCCCTGGCGCAGAGGATGCGCAACCCGTTCCGCATCGTGCTCGCCTGCTTCGTGTTCTACGTGGTCGCTTTCACCGGCCTGTGGCTGGCGCCCATGAAGTGGCCGTTGCTGTGGGTGGCGCTGCTGGGCATGGGGCCGAGTACCTTCCCCCTGGCCCTGACCCTGATCAACCTGCGGACGCGCACGCCCGGGGGTTCGGCTTCGCTGTCCGGTTTCACCCAGGGCGTCGGTTATTCGCTGTCCTGCCTGGGACCGGTGCTGTTCGGCGCCCTGCGCGAATCCAGCGGCGGCTGGGGCTGGCCTTTGGCCTTCCTCGGCCTGTGCTCGCTGGTCCTGATGTGCGGCGGCTTCCTGGCCAGCAAGCCGCGGATGCTGGAAGACAGCTGGTAGGCGTTACCTGCAGGCCCTGCGCTGCCGGTTAGGCCCGGTTTCGCAGCGCGACCACGCCCTGGCGCTCACCCCAGGTTGCGGGTCTGGCCGTGGCCGCGGACCACGAAACGCTCCACCGTCAGCGCTTCCAGGCCCATCGGCCCGTACGCGTGCAGGCGCGTGGTGGAAATGCCGATCTCCGCGCCCAAGCCCAGCTCGCCGCCATCGGAGAAGCGCGACGATGCGTTGACCATGACCACGGCCGAGCGCAGCGACTGCACGAACTTCTGCGCATTGGCTTCGTCGCCGGTGGCGATGACTTCGGTATGGTCGGAAGTGAACTGCTGGATGTGTTCGATCGCCTGCTCCAGGCTGTCGACCACGCGCACAGCCAGGATCAGGTCGAGGAACTGCGTTGCACACGCCAGGACGCGTGGTCTTGCCATCCAGCAGCAGGCGCAGGGCCAGCTCCAGGTCCGCGCTCGCATCGACGTACAGGTGGCAGACCCCCTTGTAATGCTTGATCACCGGTACCCGGGCATGCTCGGCGACGAAGCGGATCAGGCCTTCGCCGCCGCGCGGGATGGCCAGGTCGATGAGGTCGGTGAGCTGCAGCAGCTCCAGCATCGTCTCGCGGCGCAGGTCTTCGACCAGGGTGAGCGCCGCGTCGTCCAGGCCGGCCTCGCGCAAGGCACGCTTCAGCGCGGCGGCGATGGCGGTGTTGGAGTGGATCGCCTCGGAACCGCCGCGCAGGAGGATGCCGTTGCCGGCCTTGATGCAAAGCGCGGCGGCATCGGCGGTGACATTGGGCCGGGCCTCGTAGATCATCGCGATCACCCCCAGCGGCACGCGCACGCGCTCGACCACGATCCCGTTGGGGCGGGCTTCGCGACGGGTGACCAGGCCGACCGGATCGGGCAGCGCGGCCACTTCGCGCAAGGCTGCGGCGATGCCCGCAAGACGCTGCGGATCCAAGGTCAGGCGGTCGAGCAGGGCCCCGGAAATGCCTTTTTCCGCCGCGGCGGCGAGGTCCTTCGCGTTCGCCTGCAGGATCGCGCTCGCATCCGCCTCCAGCGCGTCGGCCATCGAGCGCAACAGCGCATCCTTGGCCTCGGTCGGCAACCGCGCCAGCCGTTGCGAGGCCGCGCGGCATTGCAGGGCCTGTTGCCTTATGTCGCTCATCGTCTGTTTCCCATCCGGTGCGGGTGAAACGGGGCAGCGCCGAGGACCGCGATCCGGGCCGCCGGCGAATGCGGCTTACCGGCACCGTCTCTTCCCGCCCGTCGCGTCGCCCTCGTCACAGCAACACCAGGTCGTCGCGGTGGATGACGTTGCCGCCATAGTTGTAGCCGAGTATCGATTCGATGTCGCGCGAATGCTTCTGCGCGATCCGGCGCACATCCACGGCCGAGTACTGGCTGACGCCGCGGGCGATCGCCCGCACGCCCTGGCCGTCCCGCAGGCGCACCTCGACCATGTCGCCGCGCCGGAAATCCCCTTCGGCGCCGAGCACGCCGCCCGGCAGCAGGGAAGCGCCCTTGTCGCCCATCGCCGTGGCCGCGCCAGCATCGACCAGGATCCCGCCCGCTTCCAGCGGCACGTTGCGCAGCCAGTACTTGCGCGCAGCCAGGCGGTTGCGCGCCGGCCGGAACCGGGTGCCCAGGAACCGGCCCTGCGACAGGCAACGCACCGCGTCGGCGCGGGTGCCGTTGAACAGGAACGTCTCGATACCGGCGGCCGCGGCCTTGGCCGCCGCTTCCAGCTTGGTGCGCATGCCGCCGGTGCCGCCCGCGCTGCCGGCGTCGCCGGCCATGGCGAAGAATTCCTCGGTCAGCGCTTCCACGTCCTCGATCGGCCTCGCCCCCGGGTGGATGCGCGGATTGGCCGAATAGAAGCCGTCGATGTCGGTGGCAATGAACAGCGCGTCGGCGTCGACCAGCGCGGCGACCACCGCGGCCAGGTTGTCGTTGTCGCCCAGCTTGAGTTCATCCACCGACACGGTGTCGTTCTCGTTGACCACCGGCAGCGCGCCCAGCACCAGCAACTCGTTCAGCGTGGCCCTTGCGTTGAGATAGCGGCGGCGATTGCGCAGGTCGTCGTGGGTCAGCAGCACCTGGGCCACCGGCCGCTCGAAAAAGCGCTGCCACAGGCCGATCAGCTGGGCTTGGCCCAACGCCGCCAGGGCCTGGCGCTCGGCCATGGCCACGCCCTGCTGCGAGCGGCGCGGGATCAGCGCGCGGCCGGCGGCCACCGCGCCGGAAGAAACCACGACCACCTCGCGACCGGCGGCGATGCTGGCCGAAACGAACTGGGCCAGGCCCAGCGCATGGCGTGGACTCAGCCCCTCGCCGTCGGCGGCGAGCAGGCTGCTGCCCACCTTGAGCACCGCGCGGCGCCATTCGGGCAGCGCCTGCTCGGTGAACGGACAATCGGAAGGCGGTCTGTCCACGCGGATCAACCCGTGTTCCATTCGTGCACGGTCACTTCCGATGAGCCGGACGTGGTCAAGGGATCGCGGGCCGCGATGGCCCGGGCTTCCATCAGCGAATCCACGTCCAGCACGTAGGCGCCGCCGCTGCGGTCGCTGAAGCCACCGGTCATTTCCAGCTTGCCGTCGGATCGCAGCTGGTCGAGGAAGGCCAGGTGCGGCGCGACCACTTCCTCGCTGAAGTCGGGCTTGCGCATGGCCAGGACCAGGTATCGCTTCTTTGCCATCGCAGCCTCGCGCCAGTGGAAGGTTGGAAATCGGTGTCAGTCGTTCCTGGACATCGGCACCACCGCGGCTGCCGGTCGGTCCTCTTCGGTCAGCAAGCCTGCAATGCCGCCCACCTGGAACGCAAGTCGTCCAGGCGCAGGTCCGCCGCTGCACCCGGCGAAGTGCGCGCCGCCAGGCTGGATTCGGGGCTGCGCCCGGCCCCCGCCTCCCCGGCCGACGCCGCGGCGGCGCGGTAGGCCTCGCGGAACGGCACCCCGGCCACCGCGGCCTCGACCGCCACATCGGTGGCGTACATGCCCGAATCGATCGCTGAGCGCAGCCGGTCTTCGCGCCATTCCAGGTTGGCCAGCAGGTCCGGCAGCAGTTCCAGCGCGGCCAGGCCACGACCGAAGCCATGGAAGATCGCGCCCTTGCTGGCCTGCAGGTCGCGGTGGTAGCCCGAGGGCAGCGACAGCAGCTGTTCGATCTCGGTACGCGCGGCGGCCACGCTGGCGTGGGTGGCGCGCATCAGCTCGATCACATCCGGGTTGCGCTTGTTGGGCATGATCGAGCTGCCGGTGGTGTACTGCGCGGGCAACGCCACGAAGCCGAATTCTGCGCTGGTGAACAGCGACAGGTCCCAGGCCAGCCGGCGCAGGTCCAGGGTCGCGCCGCCGAGGGCCTCCAGCGCCGCCATCTCGAACTTGCCGCGCGAAAGCTGCGCATAGGTGGGACTGACCTGCAGGCGCGCGAAGCCGAGCACGCCGGTCGCATGGTCGCGATCCAGCGCCAGGTTGACCCCGTAGCCGGCCGCCGTGCCCAGCGGATTGGCATCGACCAGCCGGTGGGTGTCGGCGGCCCGGGTCGCGTTGTCGATGAAGGCCTCGGCCCACCCCGCCCACCACATCCCCGCCGAGGACACCACGGCGCGCTGGATGTGGGTGTAGCCGGGGATCGGGAGCTTGCCCTCCGCCTGGGCCCGGTCCAGCGCGACCGCGGCGACCTGGCTGCTGAGCTGGCCCACCCGGGCGAGCTTCTCCTTCAGCCACAGGCGGGTGGCGACCAGGATCTGGTCGTTGCGGCTGCGCCCGGTGTGGATCTTCCGCCCCGCATCGCCCAGGCGCTCGGTGAGCCGCGACTCGATGGCCGAGTGGCAGTCCTCGTAGCGCTCGTCCAGCACGAAGGCGCCGCTGCGGAAATCGGCCGCCAGCACGTCCAGCTCGCGCTGCAATCCCGACAGCTCGTCGGCCGAGAGGATGCCGATGCGCTGCAGTCCTTCGGCATGGGCCTTGCTGGCGGTGATGTCGTGCAGGAAGAACTCGCGGTCCAGGACCACGTCGTCGCCTGCCAGGAATTTCTGGATGCGGGCGTCGACGGTGACGCCCGGCTTCTGCCACAACAGGTCGCTCATGCGGCCTCCTCCATCGGAATGCTGGTGAGTTCGTCGAAGCCGAAGGCGAGGTTGAGGTTCTGCATCGCCTGGGTCGCCGCGCCCTTGAGCAGGTTGTCCAGGATCGCGACCACGACCACGCGTCGGCCGCCCGGGGCCACGGTGAAGCCGCCGATCTCGACCCC
>SEHC01000252.1 GCA_004173415.1 Lysobacteraceae bacterium | reverse complement strand
GGGTGGAACTGCACGCCCCAGGCCCGGTCGCGCCAGCGGAACGCATGGCAGTGGTCCTGTTCGGAACGGGCCAGCACGGTGGCGCCCTCCGGTGGCCGCAGCACGGTCTGCACGTGGGTGGCGTGGGCCGGGAAACTCAGCGGCATGCCGGAGAACAGCGGATCGTCCTGGGCCGGCGGATGCAGGTCGATGCTGACCGTGCCCGATTCGCGCCCGGCCGGGTTGTAGGCGACTTCGCCGCCCAGCGCATGGGCCAGCAACTGGTGTCCATAGCAGATGCCCAGCAGCGACATGCCGTCGTGGGCGGCGTCGCGCAGCCAGTCGGCGCTGCGTTCGCTCCACTCGGCCTTGTCGGTGACCATCGCCGCCGAGCCGGTGACGATCACCCCGGCGAAGCCCTCGCGCCGCGGCAGCGCGTCGCCCCGTTCGACATTCACCACCACCGCCTCGCTGGCTTCCAGCCCGGCGGCCACGCGGATCCAGTGCGGAAAGCGGCCGTAACGGCGCAGGCGCAGGGCCGGCTGGCCGGTTTCGACAATAAGGAAGGGCGCTTTGTGGGGAATGTGCACGCGGGGAACTGGAGGCCGGTCAGCGGCTTGCGCCCTTATACTAGCCCGCTTTTCCGCACTGCAATAAACCCATGACCGGTCCGCAGATTCCGTTGGTTACCTTCCAGGGATTGATCCAGACCCTCAACGCCTACTGGGCGGCCCAGGGTTGCGTGCTGATCCAGCCGCTCGACATCGAGGTCGGCGCCGGCACCTTCCATCCGGCGACCTTCCTGCGTTCGCTGGGACCGGAGCCGTGGAGCGCCGCCTACGTGCAGCCCTGTCGCCGTCCCACCGACGGCCGCTATGGCCAGAACCCCAACCGCCTGCAGCATTACTACCAGTACCAGGTGGCGATGAAGCCCAACCCCGACAACCTCCAGGAGTTGTACCTGGAGTCCCTGAAGGCCCTGGGCATCGATCCGCGCGTGCATGACCTGCGCTTCGTCGAGGACAACTGGGAATCGCCGACCCTGGGCGCCTGGGGCCTGGGCTGGGAAGTCTGGTTGAACGGCATGGAAGTCACCCAGTTCACCTATTTCCAGCAGGCCGGCGGGCTGGAATGCCGCCCGGTGCTGGGCGAGATCACCTACGGCCTCGAGCGCCTGTGCATGTACCTGCAGAACGTGGACAACGTCTACGACCTGGTCTGGACCGAAGGCCCGCAGGGGGTGGTCACCTATGGTGACGTCTACCACCAGAACGAGGTGGAACAGAGCACCTACAACTTCGAGATCGCCGACGTGGCCGAACTGCTGCACCGCTTCGACGCCTGCGAGGCCGAGTCGCAGAGGCTGGTCGAGGCCGGGCTGCCGCTTCCCGCCTACGAACAGGTGTGCAAGGCCAGCCATTGCTTCAACCTTCTGGATGCGCGCCGCGCGATCTCGGTGACCGAGCGCCAGCGCTACATCCTGCGCGTGCGCAAGCTGG
The DNA here is from genome assembly GCA_004173415.1 of Lysobacteraceae bacterium. Taxonomy (GTDB): domain Bacteria; phylum Pseudomonadota; class Gammaproteobacteria; order Xanthomonadales; family Xanthomonadaceae; genus Pseudoxanthomonas_A. The sequence goes on along the minus strand of SEHC01000252.1, from coordinate 2,402 downwards.
CCCAGGCGGTGGCCGAGGCCTACCTGGCGCAGCGCGAGAAACTGGGCTTCCCGGGTGTGCGCAAGCCACTGGATGCTGCCGCATGATCCTGATCGGCATGTACGACTCCTCGTACACGCGCCGAGTAGCGATCGCCATGGCGCTTTACGGGATCGGTTTCGAGCACCGTGCGTGGTCGGTCGGCAGGGACTTCGATCGCATCCGCCAGTACAACCCGCTCGGCCGTGCGCCGACGCTGGTGCTGGACGACGGCGAAGTACTGACCGAATCGGCCATGATGCTGGATTACCTCGACGACCGTGCGGGTGCCGGCCATGCGCTGATGCCGGCCACGGGTATCGCGCGCCGCGATGCGCAGCGACTCATCGCCCTGGCCACCGGGGCCATCGACAAGGCGGTGCTGATCGTACTGGAACGCATCTTCCGTCCAGTCGAGCACCACAGCGAACTCTGGCTGTCGCGTTGCCGCACCCAGGTCGAAGGCGCGCTGTACGAGTTGGACAAGGCCTGCGCAGCACGCGTCGGCCATGACTGGCTGGTCGGCGACGCCATGACCCATGCCGACATCGCGGTGGCCTGCTTCACTTCCCATCTGCGCGAGGCGATCCCGCTCGCCCTCGATCCCTGGCCGGCGCTGCGCGCGCACGTTGACCGTTGCGAGGCGCTGCCGGTGTTCCGCGACCACTACATCCCGTTCGATGCTCCCGTTCCAACCTCCAAGGCCACGCCCGCATGACCACCTCGCCAATGCAACCGCTGTTGATCGAACTCGGCACCGAGGAACTCCCGGTCAAGGCCTTGCCCGGACTTGCCCAGGCGTTCTTCGACGGCGTGGTCGATGCGCTGCACAAGCGCGGCATCGAGTTCGACCGCGCCGGCGCCAAGCCGTTGTACACGCCGCGCCGGCTGGCGGTGCTGCTGCCGGGGGTCTCGACTGAACAGCCCGAACAGCGTTCGGAAGTGCTGGGCCCTTACCTCAACATCGCGCTGGATGCGGACGGGCAGCCGACCCGCGCCCTGCAGGGTTTCGCGGCCAAGGCCGGCATCGACTGGTCGCAGCTGGAGCGCACCACCGACGCCAAGGGCGAGCGCTTCGTGCATCGCTCCAACAAGCCCGGCGCGAAGACCGTCGACCTGCTGGCGGAGATCGTGCACGAGTCGATTGCCGACATGCCGATCCCCAAGCCGATGCGCTGGGGCGACCACGACCATGCGTTCGCCCGGCCGGTGCACTGGCTGGTGCTGCTGCTGGGCAAGGACGTGGTCGACATCGAGGTGATGGGCGTGCGCAGCGACCGGATGAGCCGCGGCCACCGTTTCGAACACGACAAGCCGGTGTGGATCGGCATTCCCGGCGACTACGTCGATTCGTTGCGCGGCGCGCACGTGCTGGTGGATGCCGACGAGCGCCGCGCGCGGATCGGGCGGCAGGTGCAGGAAGCGGCCGCCCGGGCCGGGGGCGTGGCCCGGGTCACCGAGGACAACCTGGAGCAGGTCAATTGTCTGGTCGAATGGCCGTCGGCGGTGCTGTGCAGCTTCGAACCCGAGTTCCTGGCCGTGCCCCAGGAAGCCCTGGTCGCTACCATGGAGACCAACCAGAAGTTCTTCCCGGTGCTGGACGACGGTGGCCGGTTGACCGAGCATTTCATCGGCATCGCCAACATCGAGTCGCAGGACGTGGGCGAAGTCAGCAAGGGCTACGAACGGGTGATCCGTCCGCGCTTCTCCGACGCCAAGTTCTTCTTCGACGAAGACCTGAAACAGGGGCTGGTATCGATGGGCGACGGGCTGAAGACCGTCACTTACCAGGCAAAGCTCGGCACGGTTGCGGACAAGGTCGCGCGCGTGGCCGCGCTGGCCGAAGCGGTGGCCACCGAAGTCGGCGCCGACCCGGTCCAGGCGCGCCGCGCCGCGGAGCTGTCGAAGAACGACCTGCAGTCGCGCATGGTCAACGAGTTCCCGGAACTGCAGGGCATCGCCGGCCGGCACTACGCGCTGGCCGCGGGCGAGGCCAGCGAAATCGCCCTGGCCATCGATGAGTCCTACCAGCCGCGTTTCGCCGGCGACGACATCGCCCTGTCGCCTGCCGGCAAGGTCCTGGCGATCGCCGAACGGCTGGATACGCTGGCCGGCGGGTTCGCCGCGGGCCTGAAGCCGACCGGCAACAAGGATCCGTTCGCGTTGCGTCGCAATGCACTGGGACTGGCGCGCACGCTGATCGAATCGGGCTTCCAGGTCGATCTGCCGGCGCTGTTGACGCTGGCCAACGGCGGACTCGCCGCTACCGGCGCCGCGCCGGTCGAGGCGGGCGAGCTGTACGACTTCATCCTCGATCGCCTGCGCGGCTATTACGCCGACAAGGGCGTGCCGGCGTCGCACTTCACCGCCGTGGCCGAGCTGCG
>SEHC01000251.1 GCA_004173415.1 Lysobacteraceae bacterium | reverse complement strand
ACCACCTCGGGCGAGGAAGGCGAGGCGCTGTTCGCCGCGATCCGCGCCCTGCATCCCGACCTGCCGGTGATCCTGCTCACCGCCTGGACCCACCTCAGCAGTGCCGTGGACCTGGTGAAGGCCGGCGCGGCCGACTACATCGCCAAGCCCTGGGACGACCGCAAGCTGCTGTCCACGGTCAACAACCTGCTGGAACTGGCGGAAGCGCGCGGCGAGCTGGACCGGCGCCGCAACCGCGAACGCGCGCGCCAGCAGCAACTGGCCAGCAAGTACGACCTGCGGGGGGTGATCTTCGACGACCCGGCCAGCGAGCGGGTCATCGCCCTGGCCTGCCAGGTGGCGCGCTCGGACCTGCCGGTGCTGATCACCGGGCCCAACGGCAGCGGCAAGGAGAAGATCGCCGAGATCGTGCAGGCCAACTCTTCGGTCCGCAACGGCCCGTTCGTGACCCTCAATTGCGGCGCCTTGCCTTCGGAACTGATCGAAGCCGAACTGTTCGGCGCCGACGCCGGTGCCTACACCGGCGCCAACAAGGCGCGCGAGGGCAAGTTCGAAGCCGCCGACGGCGGCACCTTGTTCCTCGACGAGATCGGCAACCTGCCGCTGGCCGGTCAGATGAAGCTGCTGCGGGTGCTGGAGACCGGCCGCTTCGAGCGCCTCGGCTCCAACCGCGAGCGCCAGGTCAGCGTGCGCGTGATCAGCGCGACCAACGCCGACCTGGCCACGCTGATCCGCGAGGGTCAGTTCCGCGAGGACCTGTACTACCGGCTCAACGCGATCGAACTGGCGTTGCCGCCACTGGCCGAGCGCCCGGGCGACATCCTGCCGCTGGCCGAGCATTTCCGGCCCGCCGACAAACCCATCGCCGACAGCGCGCGTACCGCCTTGCTGCGCCACCCGTGGCCGGGCAACGTGCGCGAACTGCGCAACGTGGTCCAGCGCGCCGGGCTGCTGGCCGGCGGGGACCGCATCGAAGCGGCCGACCTCAACCTGCCGCGCGCGCAGGCCGCGCCGCAGCCGGCCTCGCGCGAACCCGACCGCGCCGGCATCGAAGCGGCGCTGGCGCGCGCCGGCGGGGTGATCGCCCAGGCCGCCGCCGACCTGGGGCTGAGCCGGCAGGCGCTGTACCGGCGCATGGAACGCTTCGGCATCAGGGCGCCATGAGCGGGGGCCGACGCTGATGCGCCGATCGGTCGCCGGACGCCTGTTGTTCTGGCTGTTGCCGCTGCTGGGCGGGGCCATCGTCCTGCCGCTGCTGCTGCTGGAGTGGCTGCCGGATCCGAAGCTGGCGGGGCTGCTGTCGGCGCTGCTGCTGGTGCCGCTGGCGCTGTGGGTGACCAGTCGCGCGCTGGCGCCGCTGAACTCGCTGTTCCGCGCCCTGGCCGGCAGCGTCAACACCTATCGCGACGGCGAATACAACTTCGGCATCCACTGGCGCGGCCGCGACGACCTCGGCGCGCTGGTCAAGGCGCATGCGGAACTGGGTGAGGTGCTGCGCGAGCAGCGCCAGGGCCTGGTCCAGCGCGAGCTGCTGCTCGACACCATGGTCCAGAACACGCCGGTGGCGATGCTGCTGGTGGCCGCCGGCGGCGATGGCGAACGCCGGGTGGTGTTCGCCAACCTGGCCGCGCGCAAGCTGCTGCACAGCGGCTGGAAGCTGGAAGGCCAGCGTTTCGACGAACTGATGGCGGCCGCCCCGGTGGAGATGCGCGAAGCGATGCTGCGTGGCAGCGACAGCCTGTTCGTCATCGGCAACGAGGAGGACGACGAGGCGTTCGGCGAGGCGTTCGTTGAAGAACAGGTGTACCACCTCTCGCGTCGCCAGTTCCGCCTCAATGGGCGCAGCCACGAACTGCTGCTGCTGCGCCTGCTGACCAACGAACTGCGCCGCCAGGAAGTGCAGACCTGGAAGAAGGTGATCCGCGTGATCAGCCACGAACTCAACAATTCGCTGGCCCCGGTCGCCTCGCTGGCCCACTCCGGCGCCGAGCTGGTGCGGCGCGGGCGCCACGACCGGCTGGAGGAAGTCTTCGCCACCATCGAGGAGCGCGCCCGCCACCTGGAAGGTTTCATCCGCGGCTATGCGCGTTTCGCCAAGCTGCCGCAGCCGTTGTTGAACACGGTGGACTGGGGCCACTTCCTGGCCGGATTGCAGCGCCAGATCGGCTTCGAACTGGAGATTCCGGGCGACGGCGCGAGCAGCCGCATCGACCAGGCGCAGATGGAGCAGGCGCTGTTGAACCTGCTCAAGAACGCGCACGAAGCCGGCGGCGAAGACGCCTCGGTCGGGGTCAAGGTGACGCGGCTGCCCGGATGGCTGCGGATCGAAGTACTGGACCGCGGCAGCGGCATGAATGACTCGGTACTGCAGAACGCGCTGGTGCCGTTCTATTCCACCAAGCGCAACGGCACGGGCCTGGGCCTGGCGCTGACCCGCGAGATCGTGGAAGCGCACGGCGGCAGGTTGTCCATGCACAACCGGGAAGGTGGCGGCCTGTGCGTGGCGATCCAGTTGCCGGACGCGGGATGAGAAGGGATGCAGGGAAATTCCAGGACACCAGAACGTAGGGCGGGTCTTGACCCGCCATTGCCATGCATGGATTCGCGATGGCAATCAGCGAGCCTGCCTGGTCAACCGGCGTCGCCGCCAGCAGGATGGTAATGACGGCTCGAGACCCGCCCTGCATGTTCCAAAAAGGTTCTGGTCGCTCAAGGAATTCCGCACCAGCACAGCAGGCATCATTCCCGCGCAGGCGGAAAACAAGCGACTCCGCTTTTATCCGGACAAGCTGGATGAGCAAAGTCACTGGGTCCCCGCCTGCGCGGGGATGACGATGAAGAAGGGGGCCGCCGTCAGTGGCCGGACAGAGGGCGCCGCATCACCACCCGCAAGCCCACAGGAAACCCCAGCATCCGTTCGCGATCGACGAGCTGCGCAAGCTCCACGCCCCACTCCGCTTCATCGATCTCCACGAAACCGCGGGCCGCATAGAAGGGCGCATTCCAGGCCACGTCGCGAAGCGTGACCAGCGTGATCACCGGCATTCCACGCGCAGCCGCTTCACCGCAGGCCGATTCAAGCAACGCACTGCCGATGCCGCGACGCCCGTGCTCGGGAAGCACATCCATTTCGAACAGATGCGCCTGGCCGTCGACCTGGCCGCACAGCGCGAAGCCCACGGCTTCTGCGTCGAGCTCTGCCACCCGCAGGATTCCATGGGTCACGCCATCGCGAAGATTTTCCGGCGACAGGCTGTGCATGGCGAAGAGATCGTAGGCGCCGTGGCCGAGCAGGATCGAGGCGGCCCGACGCTCCACTTCCAGCAGCGCGTCGATATCGGCGCCGGTTCCCGCACGGATCAGGAATCGGCTCATTTCCGGAGACCGCGACCCGGCCACGCGTCGATCCAGGCCATCGACCGCGGCGACCCGCCGGCTCCCTCAGCCCTGCTGCTTCCTGGGCCTTTGCCAACCCTCGAGCGTCTGCTGCCGGGCCCGGGCCACCGTAAGTGCATTGGCCGGGGCATCCTTGCCGATCACCGAGCCGGCGCCGATGGTGGCGTTGGCTCCGATGGTTACCGGCGCCACCAGTGCCGAGTTGGAGCCGATGAACGCGCCGTCCTCTATCGTGGTGGTGGACTTGTTCAGCCCGTCATAGTTGCAGGTGATGGTGCCGGCGCCGACGTTGACGCCGCTGCCGATCACCGCGTCACCCAGGTAGCTCAGGTGGTTGGCCTTGCTGCCGACGCCGAGGACAGCCTTCTTGGTTTCGACGAAGTTGCCGATGTGCACGCCGTCGGCCAGCACCGTGCCGGGGCGCAGGCGCGCGTAAGGGCCGATCTGGGCGGCGCCCTCGGTGACCACGCCATCCAGGTCGCAATGCGCGCG
>SEHC01000250.1 GCA_004173415.1 Lysobacteraceae bacterium | reverse complement strand
AGTTCGGTCATGCCCTGGTCGCGCCAGGCGCGCAGGCGGGTTTCGCTGCGCAGCCGGTAGTAGACCTGGTAGCCGCCCACGTCCATGTTCGGGCCGCTGGCGGACGCATCATGGCTGCGGCCGCGCTGGGTGCCGGCACTCCGGGCCAGGCCTGCGTTCACGGGGGCCAGGTCTTCCTGCAGCAGGCCGGGCGGCTGCCCCCATTGCTGCGGTCGACGTGGCGGGGCAGGCGGCGTTGGCGCGGCGGGCGGCCGTTCGCTGGGCACGCGCGCCGCGCCCTGGGCCGTCTCGGCCTGGATCTCGGGGGGAAGCGGATCCTCGGAATGGTCGACCCGCGTGGACTGGATGCGCTTGGCCAGTGGCCGCGACGCAGCGGGTTTGCTGGCGGCCGCCGCACTCAACGGAGGTGGCGTCTGGCCGACGAACTGCACGGCCATCCTGCCGCCGGCCTCGGCGCCCTCGGCCGTGCTCACCGTGATCGGCGGGGAACGCATCGCCAGCAGCAGCAACAACAGGTGCAGCAGCGCGCTCGACAGCGCGGCGATCCAGTGCTGCAGGCGTTCGCTGCGGGATTCGGACCCGACGTCTGCGCTGCCGTCGGCCCGGCTCGAGGCCTTGCTCATGCCGCCGCAGGTGCGTCGGGGGTGGGGGCCTTCATGCGGAATCTGCAACGTGCGGCGGATGGGGTGCGGCATCGTAACCCGCCGGTGGCTGCATCCACCCCGGTCATGGCCAACGCGCATTCCCGCGCCATACATGCGCAGCGGATCCGCAGTACGCAGGTTCCCGTGCAATGATCGGGCCTTCCAACTGCTTGGGGAGCATTCGCATGTCGTGCAATCGTCTGTCACGCGCTGGCCTGTCGGCCTGTCTTGCCATCGCCCTGGCGGGCGCGCCGCTGGTCGCCGCGTCCGCCGGCGAGTCCCCGCGTCCGATCTACCCCTGGACCACCAGGACGATGGCATCGATGCGATGGCCGGGCTGCTGGCCGACGACCTGCGCGGGCTGGGCTTCGGCGAGGTCAGGCTGGTCGAGACCAAGGGCCATCCGGGCGTGCTGGGCTATTACGACGCCGGCGCCAAGTCCACGCTGGTGGTCTACATGATGTACGACGTGCAGCCGATCGAGGCCAACTGGCGCATAGCGGACCCGTTCGCCGGCAGCCTGGTCGAACACGAGACCGGCACCGTGCTGATGGCCCGCGGCGCGACCAACCAGAAGGGCCCGCAGCGCGCCTTCCTCAATGCGCTCGACGCGATGATCAAGGCCGAAGGCAGCTTGCCGGTCAACGTGTACGTGGTGGCCGAGGGCGAGGAGGAGCTGGGTTCGCCCAACTTCGGCCAGGTGATCGAACCGTGGCGCGACCGCCTGCGCAAGGCGGACGGCGCCTTCTTCCCGATGAACATCCAGCGCGTCGACGGGTCGGCCTCGCTCAACCTGGGGGTCAAGGGCATCGTCTATTTCGAGCTCGAATCGAAGGGCGGCGAATGGGGCGGGCCGGCCACGGCCGAAGTGCATGGCTCGCTCAAGTCGCTGGTGGACTCGCCCACGCTGCGGCTGGTGCAGGCGATCGCCTCGATGACCACGCCCGATGGCAACACGATCACCATTCCGGGTTACTACGACGGCGTCGTGGCGCCGACCATGGAGCAGCAGCGCCTGGTCAACGCGCTGGCGGCCGAGGCCGACGACGTGGCCGGGCAGAAGGCCCTGGGCGTGTCGCGCTGGATCGACGGCATGGACGGGCGCGAGGCCATCGTGCGCAACCTGTACGACCCCACGCTCAACATCGACGGGCTGTGGAGCGGCTACACCGGCGAAGGCACCAAGACCATCCTGCCGCACGTGGCGACCGCGAAGATGGATTCGCGCCTGCCACCCGGCGTGGAACCGGAGGCGGTGTACGCGATGATCCGCAAGCACCTGGACACGAACGGGTTCAAGGACATCGTCATCCGGCCGATGTCCGGCTATCCGGCGGCCAGCACCTCGGGGCCTGCCGTTCGTATTCGGCGGACTGGGCCACGGCACCGGCGCGCATGCGCCTGACGAATTCATGCTGATCCATCCGGCGCCGGGAGTGAAGGCGGCCGGCCTGGCCGACATCGAGAAGTCGTACGTGGATATCCTGCACGCGCTGGCCGAGACGCTGTAGCAGGAGGGATGCGGAACCCCGTCGCGGGCGACGCCCGTGCGGGCCCGGCGTCCGGCGGGCGATCGAAGACCGCCTACCGTCGTCCTTCCGGGTTGCATCGGCACGGGTCGATTCGCGTGAATCTCCCGCGGTGCCGCTTGTGGCAGCATGGGTGCCTGCCGCAAGCGGCCGGATGAGGAGTGTTGCATGACGTCGATCGTCGACCGGATCCCCCGCAGGGCGATCCATCCTTTCCACGCGGCGATGCTGGCCGGCGCCGCCCCGCTGTTCCTGGGCGTCCTGCTCGCCGACTATGCGTACTGGTCGAGCTACCAGATCGAATGGAGCAACTTCGCTTCGTGGCTGCTCGTCGGCGCACTGGTGCTGGCCGCCATTGCCCTGGCCTGCGCGGTCGTCGACCTGTTCCGTGGCCGCCGCCGGATCGTCTACACCGTCCTGTTGGCGGCGACCTGGCTGGCGGGTTTCTTCAATGCGCTGATCCATGCCCGGGACGCGTGGGCGATCATGCCTGCCGCGCTGGTGCTGTCGGTGCTTGCCGCGGTGCTGGCCTGCGCGGCGACCTGGATCGGGTTCGCGGGCCTGCGCGCCGGAGGTGTGGAATGAACCGTCGCCTGGTTCTCGCCTGTCCCGCCCTCGCCGCCACGGCGCTGCTGGCCGGCTGCAGCGCCAGCGCGCCGTCGCTCGACCAGTACGGCACCGGCCCGCAGCTTCCACCACAGGAGCGCGGCCTGCTGCCGGACATGACCATTGCCGAGCCGGCGTCCTGGGGCGGCAAGCAGCCGCTCGTACCGCCCGGCTACCGCATCAGCGCCATCGCCACCGACCTGGCAATCCCGCGCCAGACCCTGGTGCTGCCCAACGGCGACATCCTCGTCGCCGAAGGCCGTGGCGGCAGCGCGCCGAAGCTGAAGCCCAAGGACGTGATCGCCGGCTACATCAAGGCCAAGGGCACCAGTCCGGCCAAGGGCGGCAATCGCCTGACCCTGCTGCGCGACGCCGATGGCGACGGCAGGTACGAACTGAAGACCGTGTTCGCCGACCAGCTCAACGCGCCCTACGGGCTGGCGCTGGTCGGCAGTGACCTGTACGTCGCCAACCAGGATGCGCTGGTGCGCTTCCGCTATGCCCAGGGCCAGACCCGTGCCAGCGGCGCGCCAGTGAAAGTCACCGACCTGCCATCGGCGATCAACCACCACTGGACCAAGGCACTGACGGCCAGCGCCGACGGGCGCTTCCTGTATGTCGGCATCGGCTCCAACAGCAACATCACCGAGCGCGGCATGACCGCCGAAGTCGACCGGGCGCAGGTCTGGCAGGTGGACGCGGCGACCGGCGCGCACAAGGTCTACGCCACCGGCCTGCGCAATCCCACCGCGCTGGCCATCCAGCCGGGCAACGGCCAGCTGTGGGCGGTCGTGAACGAGCGCGACGAACTCGGCCCGAACCTGGTCCCCGATTACCTCACTTCGGTGCGCGAAGGCGGCTTCTACGGTTGGCCCTACAGCTACTTCGGCCCGAACGTGGATCCGCGGGTGCGGCCGCAGGATCCGCAGAAGGTCGCCGCGGCGATCGTGCCCGACTACAGCCTGGGTTCTCATGTGGCCGCGCTGGGTCTTGCGTTTTCCGCGTCGTCGCTGGGAGGCGCGTTCGCCGAGGGCGTGTTCGTCGGCGAGCACGGCAGCTGGAACCGCAATCCGCCGGCGGGCTACAAGGTCGTGTTCGTGCCGTTCCGCAATGGCCGTCCGGTCGGCGATCCGGTCGACTTCGTGTCCGGCTTCCGCGGTGAGGATGGCCTGACCCGCGGCCGTCCGGTCGGCGTCACCGTCGACCCGCGCGGCGCGCTGATCGTGGCCGACGACCTGTCGAACACGGTGTGGCGGGTGACGCCGGTTGCGCCGGCCGAGGCAACGACAGCGGCGAAGGACTAGCGCGCGGAAGGAGATCCGGTTGCGGCATGTGGGGACCGGTCCAGTTCCATGCGCATTGGCAGGCTTCATTGCATCGGCGCCTGTGGCGGGGATAGACTCGAACCCTGCCGCGCGCATCAGCCACAGCATGGCGGGACGCGGTGAGGTCCCGAGTGGAGCGGATCGAATCCAGGGAGTGGACCGAAGATGCTTGATTTGCGAAGGGGTCTCGCGACTGGAATGTCCGCCTGCATTTTTCTGGGGCTCACTTCCTGCGCAGGAAAACACATGAAACCTTATTACAAGAAGTCGTCGTTGCAACCGGTTACGGTGGAGCAGCGCTCGGACGATGAACTACTCATCCGTTACCTGGTGCCGCCGGAGAGCATGTATTACGCCTCCGGCATCAACTACGAAGAATCCGCCGGAAACATTCGCGTGGTGATGGATCGCTGTGCGATCAATGCCGGCTGCGTGACCATGATCAAGCGGCCAACCCCATTGCCGGCGGATCGCATGGCCCAGGTCATCCTGCCCTACACGGGAGGCAAGGTGACGGTGGTGTACATCGATGGCGAGGAGCAGGTCTTTCCATAAGGAGGAGGGCATGAACGACAAGGTCGTCGTTGGGATTCACAGTACCGTCGATAGCGAGACAGAGGGCTCGTTCAACCGTTTCGTGGACGGCCACTCATGGATCTCGGTCACCCGTGATGGGAGCACGCAATATTTCGGCCTGTGGCCCGATGGCCACCCGGATGTGCCCGACAACGCCAACGGCACCGATATACGGGTGGGCCGGGAAGCCAATTTCCCCGCCACGGCCAGTCGCTACTATGAACTGACGCCGGATCAGGTGACAACGCTGCAGAAGGAACTGCAAAAGAACGTGACTTGGGGCTATACCAATACGTGCGCGTCCTGGGCCAGTGAAACACTGAGCCGGGTGACCGGCCAGCGCATAGAAGCCACCGAAATACTATCGATAGAAACTCCGCGCCAGCTGATCGAGGAGATACGAAGACTGGAGCGGCTCCACCCCACCAGCGCCAAGGACCCGATCACGCCCCAAGAACTGCCCGGGATAAGCTCGAGTTTCCTTGGTCGTGTGATTTCCGCTGGACCTGCTGATCCCTTTCATCGCCTGCATGAGCAAGCCGCGTCAGCTGTGTACCGCATGGAGGATCTGCGTGGTCGAACCCCGGACGAGATCAGCGACAGGTTCGCGTTGGGTGCGGCCCTCCTGGCAGCTGAGCATGGCTTCGCCCGGGTGGACCATGTCCTGTTGAACCAGGCCAACGGTCGATTCGAGGAAGGTGCACGGTTGTTCGTTGTGCAGGGCGATCCGCACGACCCGGCGCACCGTCGCGCGCACTTGCAGGTGGATCTGGCTTTGGCAGCCACGCCTGCGGAGATGGAACGCCGACTTATCGCCTTGCAGGCTTCTCCCGCCAATGACATTCAGATCGAGCCGTCTGCTCGGCGCACTGTCCAGCAGGTATAGATTCTCCTTGGCGATTCACCGACGTCGCCGAGCGTCGCACTACTGCAAGGTGGTTCTACGCGAGAAATCAGACTGGCCTCAAGTGTCAAGTCAGTGCCCCGGCACGATGCGTGACCAAGCACCGTAAGCTGGGAATTGCTTATCCACCCTGGATCCATGAGGCAATCTGACATGCGCAAGACCCTGCTGACGCCCCTACTGTTCCTGGCCTGTGCCGCGTCCGCACCGGCCGCCACGGCGCAGGCGGCGACCCCGGCCGATGACTATGGCAAGGCGCGCGCGGTGGTCGAGGACCTCATGCGGATCCCCGCGCCCGAAGGCGTGCAGGAAA
>SEHC01000249.1 GCA_004173415.1 Lysobacteraceae bacterium | reverse complement strand
CCGATCCTGCTGACCTGCACGCTGTGCGTATGGAAGGCCGCCGATGCCATGGCCGCGTGGATGCTGGAACAGCCCGGCATGGAGCAGGTGCGCTCGATCAACCCGGTGGTGGGCGAAACCAACGACGGCGACCTCAACGACATCCGTTCGCGGCCGGTCGGCCCCGGCCCGGTCCGGCGCGCGCTGGAATCGGCCGAATCCGGGCCGGTGCAGGAGGGCAGCGTCGGTGCCGGCACCGGCACCATCGCCTTCGGCTGGAAAGGCGGCATCGGCACTTCGTCGCGCGTGCTGCCGGCCTCGCTCGGCGGCTGGACCGTCGGCGTGCTAGTGCAATCGAATTTCGGCGGGGTCCTGCAGGTGTCGGGCGCGCCAGTGGGACGCGAGCTGGGCAGGTATTCCTTCCAGAACGCGGTGGCGGCGCGTGCGCAGGCGACGGCCGGACCCGCGGACGACCGCGGCGACGGGTCGGTGATCATCATCATCGCCACCGATGCGCCGCTGGGCGATCGCAACCTCGGCCGGGTGGCCTCCCGCGCGATGATGGGACTCGGCCGCACGGGCAGTTCCGCATCCAATGGCAGCGGCGACTACGCCCTGGCGTTCTCGACCGCCGATTCGGTGCGCCGCGCCCATGATGCGTCGCGACTGGCGACGACCGAAGTGGCCAATGCGGAGATGAGCGCCGTGTTCCAGGCCAGCGTCGATGCGGTCGAGGAAGCGGTCTACAACTCGCTGTTCATGGCGACCACGGTGACCGGCAATGGCAACACCGCCGAGGCCATCCCGCTGGAACGCGTCCGCGAGGTGCTCGTGCGCCATGGCGTGCAGGGCCCGGTACCTCCGCCGGCTTCCGGCGATAACCGGTAACGCTGGCCCCGCTTTCAGATCTCCTTCGCCAGCAAGGCCAAGTACACGACCAGGTCCGCGTCCGAGAAGCAGCAGAAGACCACTTGCTCGATGCGGGGATGTTCCTCGAGCTTGCCGCGCACGCTGGCCAGCGCCGTGCGTGCGGCAAGCTCGACCGGGTAGCCGTAGATGCCGGTGCTGATGCCGGGGAAGGCGATGCTGCGCAATCCCCTGGACGCGGCAAGGTCCATGCTTTGCCGATAGCAGGAAGCAAGCAGTTCCGGCTCGCCCTGGGTGCCGCCACGCCAGACCGGCCCGACCGTGTGGATGACGTGGCGGGCGGGCAGGTCGTAGCCACGCGTCAGCCTGGCCTCACCGGTCCGGCAGCCGCCCAGCAACCGGCATTCATGGACCAGGCCGGGACCTGCTGCGCGATGGATCGCACCGTCCACCCCGCCGCCACCGAGCAGCGAAGAATTGGCCGCATTGACGATGGCGTCGATCGCCAGGGTGGTGATGTCCGCCTTGATCGCGGTGATCATCAGCTCATGCAGCCGGGTGGTCAGCCGGCCGGTTTCGGCCAGGCGTTGGCGATCTTGCAGAACAGTCGCGCGGTCTGCTCGGTGTCGTAGACGGCCGAGTGCGCGTCGTCCGCGTTCCACTCCATGCCCGCGGCCTGGACTGCGCGTGCGAGCACCGTCTGGCCATAGGCCATGCCGGCCATGGTCACCGTGTCGAACACGCTGAAGGGATGGAACGGGTTGCGCTTGTGGCCCGAGCGGGCAACCGCAGCATTGAGGAAATTGAGGTCGAAATGCGCGTTATGGCCGACGAGGATGGCGCGCTGGCAGCCGTGCTTCTTCATCGCCGCGCGCACCGGTGCGAACACATGCTCCAGCGCCTCCTTCTCCGGCTTGGCCAGGCGGAACGGATGGTCCAGGACGATGCCGGTGATCTCCAGCGACTTGGGGTCGATGTCGGTGCCAGGCGCCGGGACCAGGTGCGCACTGGCCGTCTGGCCCATGCAGAAGGCGCCGTCGGCATCCAGGTCGATCGGAACCACCGCGATCTCCAGCAGCGCATGCCGGTTCCAGTCGAAGCCTCCGGTTTCCACGTCCACGACCACGGGCAGGTAGCCGCGGAAACGGCGGGACATCGGCGTGGCGGTCGGTGTTTCTTCAGGGTTCGTCATCGCCGCAAGCGTAGCAGAGCCTGCAAGCGGTCTTCCCCGTGCGCTGCTGGAGCTGCGCAGGCCGCCACGGCAAGAATCCGTTACCCGGCTGTCCCCGCGGCGACCGGGAACGACGGTCTCCCGTGCGCAGCGCCTACGGGCGGGTGCCGAGGAGGGTGCCTTCGTCGCGAAGGCGCTGGAGCATGGCGCGGCCCTGTGCAAGGAAAGCCTCCAGGTCTTCCACGCCGGCCTCGGCGGCGAGTCGCTGCAGGACTTCGCGTCCGCTCGCCGCGCCTTCTCCCAGCAGCTCCAGCAGTCGATAGACCAGCGGCGAGAGTTCGGCGAAACGCACCTGGAAAGCGGCATCGCGGCGGACCAGCAGCAGGGTCGGCGCGGCAGGCGCCGTGGCGGGCTGGTAGTCCGGGCCTATGTGCTGCACCGGCCAGGCATAAGCCAGCGGCCAGGCCAGCAGCGAGGGCACCGGTACGCCCGACAGCAGGTCGCCGTCGGGATCGTGTGCGGGCAGTTCGCCGGCCGCGATCTGCAGGCCCAGTTCGACCCATTCGTAGTGCGCCATCTCCGCCAGCCAGCCCGGGTCGTCCGTGGATGCCGGTCGTTGCTGGAGGAAGCGGGTGAACTCGCGGCCTATTTCCGCGAACAGGGGGGTCTGGCTGCGATGCCTGGCGTAGAACTCGCGCACCAGCCGGCGCCAACGCGCATCGCCCAGGGTCTTGCGGATGACCGGGAAATTCCCGGACAGCAGGCTTTCGATGTTGTTGAAGAACAGGTCGCGGTAGATCGCCAGCCGCCTGTCCTCGATGCCCGGTGGCGGCGGGTTGGCGTCCGGATCGCGCAGGTGCGCGGCCAGCCGTGCCTGCTGGCTGGCCAGTGAGTCAGGCATGGGCGGTGGCCTTGGAGCCGGCGACCTGGCGCTGCAGGACGCGGATCCGCTCGACTTCGGCCAGCAGGACCGGCATGGCCGGGAAATTGAAGTCACGTTCCAGCAGGGTCGGATGCACCCCGTGCAGGCGGTATGCGGTTTCCAGCAGCGACCACACCTCTTCCTTCACCGCCGCGCCGTGGGTATCCACCTTCAGGTCTTCGGCTTCGTCGTAGTGGCCGGCGACGTGGAAGGAGGCGATGCGCGCGGTTGGCATGCGGGCGAGGAAGTCGCCGGCATCGTAGCCATGGTTGATGGCGTTGACGAAGACGTTGTTGACGTCCAGCAACAGGTCGCAGTCGGCTTCGGCCAGCACTGCGTTGACGAAGTCGACTTCGTCCATGGCCTGCGCGCCTTCGATGGGGGCATGGGCCGCGTAGTAGGACACGTTCTCCACCGCGATGCGCCTTCCCAGCACGTCCTGCACGTGGCGGATGCGCGCGGCGACGTGGTGCACCGCCTCTTCGGTGAACGGGAGCGGCATTAGGTCGTACAGATGGCCGTCGTCGGTGCAGTAGCTCAGGTGTTCGCTGTACAGCGCGACCTGGTGCCGGTCCAGGAACCCGCGGATCCGCGCCAGGAACACCTGGTCCAGTGGCGCGATCCCGCCCAGCGACAGCGACAGGCCATGGCAGGTCAACGGATGACGCGCGGCCAGTTGCTGGAGGGCTTCCCCGAACCTGCCGCCCACGCCGATCCAGTTGTCCGGCGCGCATTCGAGGAAATCGAAGGCGCCTTCGTCGGCCTCCTGCAGCGCGCCCAGCAGGGCGCGCCGCAGGCCCAGGCCCGCGCTGGCATCGACCAGGGAAGTGCCCATCGGATCACCCGGCCCTCACATGCCTCCGCACTTGCCTTCGCCGCACTTGCCCTCGGCGTGGCCGGCCTTGGCATCGTCCTTCTTGTCGGCGCCGCACTTGCCTTCACCACACTTGCCTTCGCCGCATTTGCCCTCGGC
>SEHC01000008.1 GCA_004173415.1 Lysobacteraceae bacterium | reverse complement strand
CGCGAATTGCTGGAAGTGGTGTTCCTGCCACTGGTCGTTCTCATTGCCGGCATGTCGTGGATCCAGTCGGGCGCCTGGCGCCTGCGCGACGTCGTTGTCCAGGCACGGTCGAAGGCATATACCCTGACCTACCCGCTGGCGGCCGCGCTGGGCCTTCTGCTCGTCTTCCAGTGCCTGTTGCGGCGGGGAATCGAGTTTTTCTGAGCCTGCATCGCGGCGTACGTGGCAGGTGGAGTGACGTAGCCCGGGTAGAGCGCAGCGAAACCCGGGGCCCTTGATCTGGATCTTGCGCTTGCAGACCGGCCACTTTGGTGGATATCGCGAACGCCTCGCCCTGGAATCTCGACAGTCCTGCATGGCGTCCTTGCTAACACTCCCTCGGGTCGGGTCGTCCCACTTCGGCGTCCCGGGTTTCGCTGCGCTCTACCCGGGCTACGGTTGCGGGATCGTCTGATGCGGGTTGGGGCGTTTGGCTGGCATGCGTCGGCATCGTGCGACTGCATGCTGGGGGCATGGTCCTTTATCGTCGAAACCGCGTTCCGGGCGGGACGTACTTTTTTACCATCACCCTGGCCGACCGGTCGGCCACCACACTCGTGGATTACATCGACGATCTTCGGGCGGCGTTTCGCGGCGTTTGTGCACGACATCCCTCACTACATGCGCCATGGTGGTCATGCCGGACCATCTGCATGCTGTCATTCGCTTGCCCGACGGCGATGACCGCTATTCGATGCGATGGCGGATGATCAAGGCGGATTTCACCGCCCGGCTGCGCAAGAAGGGAATTGAACTGGACGGGCGTGGCAACGGAGAAATCCGCCTGTGGGCCAGACGGTTCTGGGAATCCACAATCCGAGACCCGCAAAGCCTTGCCCGCCGCATCGATTATGTCCACTTCACCCCCGTGAAGCATGGCTATGTCACGCGCGTCGCGGATTGGCCGCATTCCTCCTTTCACAGCTTCGTGGCGCGAGGCCTGCTGCCCGTGGATTGGGCCGGCGAAGCAGGGCAGGGAGCGGGACAAAGCGGTGAATGACTGACCCGGTGCATCGGCAGGACCGTAGGCTGGGTTGGTTTCACCAACCCAGCGCTTCCAGGCAAATGCGCTGGCTTGATGAAGCCAGCCAGCTACGCACTGCAGGACCGATGCGCGGGTGACTTGTGGCAGGCGCACAACAACAGGATCGCGGTTAGCTTGCAGCACAGCGCTCCCCTCCGCAGGAACTGGTCTTGAATGCACGTCTGCTCGACATGCCACCCAGGCTTGCGGCCAGGGTCGCCGGGTTCCTTTACCTGCTGGTCATCGCCGGCGGCCTGTTCGCGCAGGTCTTCGTTCGCGAGCGATTGATCGTGGCCGGAGACGCCGCGGCTACTGCGGAAAACCTGCTCCAGCACGCGACTCTCTACCGGCTGGGCTTCGGCGTACATCTGTTCTACCTGCTCTGCGCCATCGTCTTGGCCGTGATCCTCTACGAGATGCTGCGGCGGGTATCGGCCAGCCTGGCCCTGCTGGCCCTGGGCTTCGACCTGGTGGCGATTGCGTTGGAAGGTATCCACCTGTTGCATCATCTCGCCCCGCTGCTGATGCTGGGCGATAGCGGGCTTGCGGGAATGGAACCCAGCCAGCTGCAGGCCATGGCTTACGCGCAGGCGCGCCTGTTCGCCTACGGCTTCGGGATCAGCCTGGTGTTCTTTGCCGGTTTCTGCATCGTGGCCGGCGCGCTCATCTACCGCTCGCGCTTCCTGCCGCGCACGCTGGGCGTGATGATGGTGGTCGCAGGCATCTGCTACCTGTTCAACAGCTTCGCGCTTTTTCTCTCGCCCGCGCTCGCGTCGTTGCTGTTTCCCTACATCCTGATGCCGTGCCTGCTCGCGGAACTCTCGCTGGCGCTCTGGCTGCTGGTGAAGGGCATTGAGGTGGGTACCCAATAGCGAGTAGCCCGGGTGGAGCGCAGCGAAACCAGGGGCTCTTGATCTGGATACTGAACTCGCGGACCGGTGCCGGATATCACAACGTCTTGACTTGGCACATCGACCGACCTGCATGGCGTCCTTTGCAGGCATTCGTTCGGGTGGGCGCGTTCCACTTCGGCGTCCCGGGCTTCGCTGCGCTCTACCCGGGCCACGGGTCTGGTGCTATGGAGAACAAACCAGCTGGACGCCATCGCCGTAGTGGGTCATCGGGACGTAGCTGTCCGCCTGCCCAGAAGGCGAGCGGGTGCGCATTTGTTGGGATCCGGAACAGGTCCGCCTTACGTCTGGCCATTGACCGGGCCCTGAACCGGCTGGCCGCGACCGCCGTGCGCCGCCTGCGCACGTACCGATCCCGTTCATTTTTGGCGTTCCGTGCTTTCTGGGCGATCATTGGATGCATTCAATCCCCCTCCAAGGAACCCCTGTTGATGAAGCTTCCCCGTAACCTGACCCTCGCCGTGGCCACGGCCTCCTGCGCCCTGGCGCTGGCCGCCTGCTCGCCGCCCGACAAGGATGCCGCGGGCAAGGATGCCAAGGCCGACGCCGCCGGGCAGAAGGATGCCGCGGCCAAGATCCCCGGCCTGGCGACCGAAAAGGACCAGGTCAGCTACATGATCGGCATGGATATCGGCAAGTCCTTGAAACCGATCAAGGACGAGCTGGACATGGCCATGCTAAAGCGCGCGGTCGATGACGTGGTCAACGACAAGACGCCCCTGCTCAACGAAGAGCAACTGGCCCAGGTGATGCAGGGCTTCGCCCAGAAGATGCAGGCCAAGCAGCAGGAAGAAATGGCCAAGAAGCAGGCCGAGATGGCGGCCCAGGGCAAGAAGAACATCGACCAGGAAACCAGCTTCCTGGCCGCGAACGGCAAGAAGCCGGGCGTCGTCACCACCGCCTCGGGCCTGCAGTACCAGATCGTCACCCAGGGCACCGGCCCGAAGCCGAAGCTGGAGGACCGCGTGAGCGTGCACTACGCCGGCGCGCTGCTCGATGGCACCGAATTCGACAGCTCCTACAAGCGCAAGGAGCCGGCCCAGTTCGTGCTCACCTCGGTGGTCCCCGGCTGGACCGAGGCGCTGCAGCTGATGCCCGTCGGCAGCAAGTACAAGCTGTGGATCCCGGCCAAGCTGGGCTACGGCGAGACCGGCACGCCCGGTGGCCCGATTCCGCCGTACAGCACCCTGGTGTTCGACGTCGAACTGGTCGATATCGTCAAGCAGTAACCGGGATGCGCGGGCGGGAGTGGGCATGCGCCTGCTCCCGGCCCGGCCGCAAGCGCGGCCGATCTGGATAATCGGTGCGGCAGGCGGGGGCCTGCCCATGCGGATGTTCGATCCCCATGGCACCACAGCGCACAGGGGAGCGGGATGGGCAAGGGGATCAAGGCGGCAGTGGCCGCCATCGTTTTCGTGGCCGGCATGGGCGGGGCCCATGCGGCGAAGCCGGGGGCCACGCCGCTGATGTACCAGGGGCAACCGCAGCAGCAGGCCGCCAAGGCGCTGCTCGACACGGCGCTTGCGCAGGCCGGCAAGGGCAGCTGGGAGCGGATCGGCGTCGGCCGCGTGTACTACCTCGGCGGCTTCGAGGAAGAGAGCCAGCGGATTTTCGACGCGATCCTCGCCGGCAAGCACGAAGACAGCGACGTTTACCGGATCGCGCGCGTGTATCGCGAAGCGGGCGAATGGGACCGTGCCTGGGGCATGTTCGACCGCTACCTGGCGGCCAATCCGGAGGAAGCCACCGGCCTGGCCGAAGTGGGCGCCTATTACCTGCTGCAAGGCGACCGGGCGGCGGCGGAGCGCCTGTTCGACCGGTCCTTCGAAGCCGAACGCGATGACCTGTGGGCGACCCTGCATGCCGCCGGCGCGTACCTGGGCGTGCCACCGCAGGAGTAGCCAACGCACGCAGGGCGGACGGTATCCGCCCTGTGTGGCCGGATCGGGCTTGCGTGCCCGCCCGCTCAGGGAGTCAGCGCGACCACCGGCCTGAAGCCGCCGAAGAACATGCGCTTGCCGTCGAAGGGCATCTTCGGATTGTCCGGGTTGGCCGGATCCATGCGTGGGTCTTCCATCATCTTCTTCATGCCCGCGTCGCGGATGGCCTTGTCCGGCCATTCGATCCACGAGAAGACCACACTTTCGTCAGCGCCGGCCTGCACCGCCCTGCGGAAATCGGTGAGCTTGCCGTCAGGCACGTCGTCGCCCCAGCCTTCGACGATGCGCAGGGCGCCGAACTCGATGAAGATGTCGTCGAACTTCCTGGCGAAGTCGGTGTATTGCTGCTTGTTGGCGGTCGGCACGGCCAGCACGATGCCGTCGACGTAGGGCAGGGCGGCGGGCGGCGCGCCCAGTTCCAGCAGCGGTGCGAAGCCGCCATAGATCATGCGCTTGCCATCGAACGGCATCGGGTTCGTTTCCGGGGAGAGACGCGGGTCGCTCTCGATGCCGCTCATCATCTTTTCCATGGCCGCGTCGCGGGCGGCCTTGTCCGGCCATTCGATCCACGAGAACACCACCGACTCGTCGGCCGTGGCCTGCACCGACTTGCGGAAGTCGGTGAGCTTGCCGTCGGGGACGTCGTCGGCCCAGCATTCGAGGATGCGCAATGCGCCCAGGTCCATGAATACCGAATCGCCCAGCTTGGCGTGGTCGATGAACTTCTGCCGGTTGGCGGTGGGCACCGCCAGGATGAAGCCGTCGAAATAGGACATGGCAATCTCCGTTCGCGTTGGGAATGAAGCCGGTGGGTGGACACCTTCCAGCAGGCGACGATCAGTCGCGGTGAAATTCGACATGCGCCGGGGCGGCGGCATGCCAGCCTGCTGCGCTGGGGCAGGCGCTGACCACGGCTATCGCCGCAGGCAGCGCTGATAACGCTCGTCCACCCGGGTGGCGAACCAGGCGGTGGTGAGCTGGCGGGTGATCTTCGGGCTTTCCAGCTTGATTCCCGGGATCATCGCCCGCGGCAGCGGACGCCGGGCGCGCGATTCGGCCAGCGCGTACAGGCGCGAGTAGAGCGGCGTGTCGTCGAAGTCCAGGTGGTCGCTGCGTTGCAGCGCGTCGCGTATGCCGCGCTCGTCCATGCGCAGCTCGCCGGCCAGGCTGCGTACCGCGCGCTCGGTCTGGCCGGGCTTGTCCAGCGGCGCGCCCGGCGCCAGCAGGTCGCCATCGAGTGCCAGCGGAATGCCGCTGGCGATGCTCACCGCGCTCTGGAACGCGGCATTGCGGCTGGCGTACCAGCCGGCGTTGTAGTCGGCGAAGCGATGCACCTTGCGCGTGTACGGGGTCTGGTAGCCGAGCAGGTGGGCGATGCCGAAGTACATGCCACCACGACGGGTGAACACTTCGTCGCGAACGCCGCCTGCGATGGGGTGGGGATAGCCTGCGGCCTTGGATTCGGCGAAGGGGATGCCGACCTGCATCGGCCCGCCGGTCTGCACCGGATTGAGGTTGGTGAACAGCCGCTTGCCCAGGGGGACGCGGCCGATCAGGTCCTCGTAAAGCTCGCTGAGTTCACGTTCGGTGCGCACCTGTTGCAGGCGCGAGGCGTAGCTGCGGCCGTCGGACGAGCGCACCGCCAGCGCGGCATCGACCAGGAACCGGGGAACGTGCAGGGCCGCGGCGCGGCGGTCGATCTCGCCACGGGCGATCTTCGGCAGGCCCGGTATCGATGGATTGGCGACGTAGCCCGATTCCTGTTCGGTCACCGCGAGCACCGCGCAGATGTTCTCGGCGTTGGGTTCGATGCGCTGCGCGGCGAACGCCGACTCGATGTCGGCTGCCCAGCCGTCCCGGTCGGCCAGGCTGGCCGGCAGGCGCCTGGTGATTTCCCCGCGTACCTCGCCCGGCGGGCGGCCGGTGTCCAGCGGGCCCTGGGTGGCGCAGCCGGCCAGGGCCAGCGGCAACAACAGCCACCCAAGGGCGTGGCGAGCGGTCCAGCCAGACCCTGGCAGCGCCGCCGGCACCGGCGTCCGCGTTGACCGGTTCGGCAGGGCGGGCTTGGGCAGGGCGAGGTCAGGGGGCAGGCAGCTCATGGCCGCAGCATACGTGCCGGCCGCGGCCATTACAGCCTGCTCAGGCGTCGGGGATGTCGGCTTCAACCAGCTTGCCGAGCAGGACCAGCGATTCCTGCCAGCCCAGGTAGCACTGCTCTTCCGGAATGGCCTCGGGTAGTCCTTCCTGCACGATTTGCAGCTCGGTGCCGCAGGAAACCGCCTTCAGGGTGATGGTGGTCTGCATCTCGCCGGGCAGGCCGGGATCGTCGAAGCGGTCGGTATGGCGGATGCGCTCATCGGCAACCAGCTCCAGGAAGGTGCCGCCGAACGCATGGCTGTGGCCGCTGGAAAAATGGGTGAACGACATCCGGTAGGTCCCGCCGACCACGGCTTCGAGGTGGTGGACCTTGCCGGTGAACCCGTTCGGAGGAAGCCATTTGGCCATGGCATCAGCATCGAGGAAAGCCCGGTAGATGCGCGCCGGCGGCGCCTTCAGTACGCGGTGCAGCCTGACGGTATTGGACATGGTGATCAGCTCCTTGCGAGGACGGCCCTCGCTGTCGATGACGAACCAGCGCAGCCTGGATCGACAGCGCCGTGCCGGCTCGCGCTGCGGGTTACCAGCCTGGTCAGCGGGGCAGGGCCTGTTCTCCGCGCAGGACCGGATAGGGATTCAGCGCCGTGCCTTCCCACCAGCGCCGTTCCGGGCCGAGCTGGAAGATCGCGAAGTGCAGGTGCGGGGCGTCCGGATTGGCGTTGCCGGTGCTGCCTACATAGCCGAGGACCTGCCCTCGCCGCAACGGCTGTCCCTCTGCGATTCCATCGGCATAGCGCTGCAGGTGGGCGTAGTAGTAGGCGTAGCGTCCACTCGGTTCGAACTGGTAGAGGGTCAGTCCGCCGCGCTCGCTGGTGAACAGCTTCTCGACCGTGCCATCGGCCACCGCCAGCACGGGTGTGCCTTCGGCGGCCATGATGTCGATCGCGTCGTGCAACCTGCCTTCTCCACGCGCCTGGGTGAAGGTGTCCGCCAGCTGTTCCGTCGCCAGGCCCTGGACCGGCAGCAGCAACGCCGCCGAAGCGGTTGCCGGCGGAAGGGCAGCCGTGGGCGCCGGACCGGTTGGCGCAGACGACGCAGGGACCGGTGTGCGTGCAGCTGCAGGTGCGGACCGTGCGGGTACGGGCGCCGGATCTGTTTGCACCGGCGCGCTCCGGTTGATGGTGATCATCGGGGACGGGGACCACAGCAACCAGTACCCCAGGGCGCCCGCCAGCAGACCCAGCAACAACAACAGGATCCACTTCATGCCTGCATCCCCCCGGTCGTTCCCGCGAGCCCGCCAACGGCAGCGGGCCGGCGATCGCTGCGGCAAACGCGGCGTTGGAGGACGACAAGGTATGCACGGCGCATGCGCGGGCCTCGGCAGGGAGTGGGTCCACCATGCCGGCGATTGCGCAAATCCGCGTGAATGCGGGGGGTCGCGTTCATCCGCCAGGGGACGCAAAACAAAACGCCGCACGGTTGCCCGCGCGGCGTTTGCATGACCGTATCGCCCGCGTCTAGTTGAAGAACACCAGCGCCGTGAACATGCCGAAGACCATGAACGAGGTATTCCTCAGCGCGGTCTGGAACAGGCCGGTGACCCGTTCTCCAGCGAAACCGGAGCCTGACTTCTGCAGTTCCCGCAACCAGGCGCTGACCCGGGCCGGATGGTCGCCGACTGCGGCAATGGCGCGGCGGATCTGCGACTCGGATGCGTTGAAGCGCAAGGTCCAGTATTCGATCTCGGGCTTGCTGGCCAGCAGGACCGCGTCGTCATGGTGAATCGCCTGCGGATCGAACATCGCACTCTCCTTGCCGGTTGGCCTTGGCTGGATATTTCTATGGGGCTCGTGAAATAGTCGTGATCGCTGGCTTCGCTCCCCGCTCGCGCCAGCGCCGATACGCATGTCCGTTCCAACGTGACCCAGCGCACGAACCGGCAATCGCGCGGTCGGGCGCCAGGTGCGCCGCCGGGGCGGGAGTGGCAAGCTTTCCGTACAGCGTTGTGAAGAGGCGGTCCGGGGGCCGCGCCTCTCCGCGCATGACACCGGGGAGTGCGGCTTGGAAAACGACGAGACTGCGCGCGGCGCCCACGCTGCGTGGCTGGGGATGATTGGCGGGCTGAAGGGGGTGCTGGTCTTGGCGCTGGGCACGGCCGATGCCCAGGCCCAGGCGGTGAATGAGACTTTCGACCGGATCAGCGGCGAGCGCACCATCGCCTACACCGCCGACGGCAGCCGCGATCCGGCACAACCTGTATTCACCTTCAACGCCAACCTCAGCGTAGACCCGCCGTCGGCGTCGATCAGCCTCGCCTTCGTCTCCGTGGGCGAGGGAACCGGCGGACCCGGTACGGCGCGTTTCGCCTCCTGCCACGACATCGCCTGGTCGGTCGACGGGCAGGCGTTGGCGGCTGCTCCGGCCTCCTACCGCGGCCGGGTCATCGATGGGGAGCTGATCGAACTGCTCGAACAGCCGGTCACTGCCGCGTGGGTGGCCCGGATCGGCAGTGCGCACAGTGCGGCGTACCGGGTCTGCCGAAGCCAGTTCATGCTTTCCGGCGCGGATATCAACGCTTTCGCGACCATCGCCGCCAGGCTGAAGAGCGCCACGCTTTCCACCACGGCAACGCAAGGCCAACCGGCTGACGAGCCCGAAGCGGAGGTCGAGTACAAGGGCATGAACTGGCGCCCCGGGAAGGGTTCGCTATTCCGTCCGCGTTGAAACGCAACCACGCAGACGTCGGCGCAGGTGGTGCCGGGTTCAGCGGCTGCGGGCGTACCGGTGCAGGATCATCTGCAGGCATTGCAGGACCTGTTCGCGCGGTGTGTCGGGCACCTCGCCGGGCAGCACGCCATGCTTGAGCCTGAACCTCTCGGAAGCGCGGGCGACCAGCCCGGTATGGTCGGCGCGTGAAGAAATCAGCGACTGGCTGGTGCTCCACGGCTCGTCGCCCAGGTACTCCCACGATCTTGGCGCATCGGCGAAGAACAGGAAGGGTGGATGCATGCCGGCCTTGATCACCGCCAGGGTGTGGTCGACGTGCTCGAAGGCATTGAAGAAGCCTTCGTCCATCGGCCCTACCGCGTCCAGGCACTGGCGGGAGTAATAGGAGAACGCGCCGACGCAATGCAGGTAGAACGGCATTTTGAGGGTCGGGCTGTAGTCGACGTGCGCGCGCGCCGCCGGCCTGCCGTCGCTGGTGCGGTTCATCAGCCCGTGCTGGCTGTAGTTGAGGTGCTGGATGCCGGTCCGCAGGGCGGTGTCGATGTAATGCGCGAACACGCCCGGATCTTTGACGTGAATGTCGTCCTCGATCAGGAAGACGTGTTCCGAGCCCCGCTCCCGGCAGTGTGCCAAGGCCAGGTTCTTCGACTTCGCCACCCCCAGGTTGACCGGGTTGTGGACCACGGCCGCGGCCTCCAGCGATGCAAACTGAGGGTGCCGGTCGCCGTCATTGACGATGACCAGGGTGTCGAGACAATGCAGCGGCAGGGAGCGGTACAGTCGCAGCAATTGTTGCGGCCGGTTGCGGGTGATGATGCCGCAACCGACTTTCATACCGTCGATCATGCCTGCACCGGCGTGGATGCGAGCAGATGCGGGAGCGCTGCGAGGACAGGTGTCGCCCGCGGCAGCCGGGCCGGGCTGGAGAAAAGGATGCGGGCCTTGGCGGGTGCGCCGGCCGGTGTGATCTTCATGCGGGAACTGCGTGCGGGGACGGGGTCGATTCTAACGTGCGCTTGCCAGGGGTAGCGCCAACCGGCGTCTGTCCTCACCCCGCCGGCACCACACAAGGGAGTGCTGACGCGCCAACGCTGGATTGGCGTAGCGGTGGTCACGTGCGCGCGCGTTTCTGGCCGGGACGGACGGATGCCTGCGTTCTTGGGGTATTCGATATCCCGGGGTGGAACCAAGATGGTGGCAATCAATTCGGCAACGCCGCGACCGGCGTTGTGGGGCGTGCGCGGCTGGCCCTGGATCCTGGTGTTGCTGGGCGTGGCGGTGCTGGGCTTCTGGAAACCGTATTTCTCGCGCCTGGATGCTGCGCAGGCGCTGACCCACGTGCACGTGGTGGCGATGCTGGCCTGGGCCGGGATGCTGGTTGCCCAGCCGCTGCTGATCCGTCACCGGCGCCTGCACTGGCATCGCCGCATCGGCCGGGGCTCGTACGTGGTGGTGCCGCTGCTGGTGCTGAGCGCGGTTGCCCTGGCTCGGCTTCGCATCGGCCAGGCCCCGCCGCAGATGCTGGCCATGCAGCAGCAGATCCTGTTCATCGGCCTGGCTACCGCACTGCTCTTCGCGGTTCTCTGGGGCCTGGCCATCGGCCATCGCCGCGAACCCGCGCTGCACGCGCGCTACATGGCCGGCACCGCATTGGCGATGATCGATCCCTCGCTGGTGCGGGTGATGATCTTCTGGATTCCCTCGGTCCCGCCGGCGCTGTATCAATGGGTCACCTTCGGCCTGGTCTACGCGATCCTGTTTGTGCTGATCGTGCTGGATCGCAAGTCCGGGCGCGGGCGCTCAGCCCTGTTCGTGGTGCTGGGGCTGTTCGCGCTGTTGCACCAGTCCAACATGCTGGTGCCGCGCACCCAGGCCTGGCAGTCGTTCGCCCAGTGGTTTGCCGCGACCTGAGTCCGGGCAGACGGCAGTGCGCCCGCCCGGCACCCGCCATGGCCATCGCCGGCCTAGTGGGTGGATGACGGACGCGGCGATCTTTGCCAAGCTCCACCCTTGCGATTTCCCAAGGTGGACGTGGATGCGGCACTTGATTCAACGGATGGCACTGCTGGTTCCGCTGCTGGCGGCACCCATGTCGCCGCTGGCCAGCGAAGGCGAGGGCGGACTGGCCCGTGCGGAGCTGCTGGAGAAGGACGCCGCATGGAATTCGCTGCGGCTGGAGCCCGATGTCGAGGGCTTGCGGAGCCTGCTCGACGATGACTGGCTGCTTACCCACTCCGACGGCCGGGTGCAGGACAAGACCGGCTACCTGTCCGAACTGGCGGCCGGGCAGCGCGCCAACCAGGCGATAGCGAACCACGATGTTCAGGTGCGGCTGCATGGCGAAACGGCTGTGGTGACCGGCACCAGCGTGCAATCCGGTACCCGCGACGGACAGCCGTGGAGCGGTCGGTTCCGTTTCACACGGGTCTGGGTCCGACAGGCGCATGGCTGGCGCATGCTGGCCTCGCACTCGTCGAGGATCGCGCCCCGGGATTGATCCGATGACCGCGAACCCGCTGGACAACCCGATCTGGGAATCGCTGGCCAGCCGCCATGCGTCGCTGGCGTTGCGCCATGGCCAGGCCGCGCGCTATCCGGCCGATGTCGCTCCGTTCCTTGGCCTGGCGTCGCCCCACATCGACGCCCCGGCGTCCCTGGACGCACTGGTGCCACGCGGAGACGCGGCGTTCCTGCTGGGCCAGGCGCCTGCACGGCCAGGCGGATGGCGAGTGCGGCACCTGGCGATGCTCGCGCAGAGGGTCTGCACTGCGCCGTTGGCCGAAGTGGAGGGACCGCCGCTGGTCGAACTGGCCGATCGGCACCGCGCCGACGTGTTGGCGTTGACCGCACTGGTCTGTCCGCATTATTTCCGCCCGCGCACGATGGAACTGGGTCGGTATTTCGGCATTTACCGCGACGGGCGGCTGGCGGCCATGATCGGCGAGCGCATGGGCATGCGGGGCTACACCGAGATCAGCGCGGTCTGCACCCATCCGGACTTCCTGGGCCTGGGCTATGCCCGCAGGCTGCTGGCCTGGTTGAGCAACGACAACCTTGGGCGCGGGGCGGTGCCTTTCCTCCACGTGAGCCAGGAAAACCAGCGCGCCACCCAGCTCTACGAGCGCAATGGCTACCGGATGCGCGGTGAAATCGCCTTCTGGTCGATCGATCGCGAGCCATAGCCGACCACCGGCGCGAACTGCGGGCAAATCCGGTTGAAGCGGATTACCCTGTGCGCCCCCCGTTCCCCGGCCGCAACCATGAAAGCCCCGAACTACCTGGACGACGAACAGATCGAGCGCCTGGCCAACCTGCTCGATCAACGGGCGGTGCCTTTCCGGGGCTTCAACCTCGAGGCGCTGGATGGTTTCCTTTCGGCGCTCGTGGTGGCACCGGAAGACGTGCCGATGGCCGAATGGGAGCCCGTGGTATGGGGCTTGCCGCCGCGCTGGGACGGCGAGGAGGAACGCCGCCAGGTCCAGCTCCTGCTGCAGGGCCACCACAACATGGCCACCCAGCGCGCGCGGTTCGGCGACGACGAACTGCCCGACCACCTGGTGCCGCTGTTGTGGCTGCCGGAGGATCCTGAAGCCGAACCGGAACCCGAGGCTGGCGGTGAGTCGGCCGATGTCGGCCGTGACTGGGCCTTCGGTTTCTTCCGCGCGGTGGAACTGCGCGAGGCCGCGTGGGAACGCTGGCTGGACGAGAACGAATGGATGGACGAGATCTTCGGCCTGCTCGACCGCCTGGCCAGTGGCGAGGTGCTGGGGGAGGATCCGGCCGCAGCGGCCACGCCAATCACCCATCGGGAGCGGCTGGAGATCGTGGCCAGCCTGCCGGGCATGCTGGCCGACCTGCACCGTCACCGGATCGAGGCACTGACTCCGCGCCGGCCAATCCGCCGCGCGGAGCTTCCCGACCGCAATGCCGCATGCCCCTGCGGCAGCGGCAGGAAATACAAGAAGTGCTGCGGGCTGCAGCCCTGAAAACCGGGTTGCCCTGCTGGGCGCGATGAAGGCGGCCGGGACCGGCGGTTGCCGGCAGGGCGTGACGCGACTTGTGAATTGGATGCTACGAAAAACTCACGTCATCGACACGAATGCCTGGTTCGCGTGCGCTGGATCGCCGCCGCCGTTATTGCAGTGTTGCAGTGGGGTGCCGGGGATTCGATGCGGCAGCGCGTGACAGTTTGTACGTATCTTCGCGCCGCATGCGCTTGCGGGCATGCGCTCGAGCGCAGGGTGGGTCAACACGCAACGGTTTTATTCACGCGTCGTTTGGTTGGCCCGGTGCCCAGCCACTAGACTGGGGCAGCGATGATGATCGCGACGGAGCTTGCTCGTGTGCGTGCTCGCCGTCGCTGCAGTTCCCACCTCCCGGATGACGACGCGGCATGTCCAAACACTGTTTCCTGCTCCTGCTGGCCGCCTGCCTGTGCGCCTGCCAGCCGAAGACGACCCCCGAAGCGCCTGCCACCATCGTCGATGCCCCCGCCGATGCGGCCGAGGGCGGCGCGCTCAGCGGAGGCCCGGTGATTCCGTTCACGCCCAGGCCCGACCAGCTCGAAGGCAAGGAATGGCCGGCGGCGAAGGTGGCTTCCGGCGATGCCTCGATAAGCTGCGACCTGGACTATTCCGCCAGCGGCGATGGCGAGCCGCTGCTCGACCTATCCCATGACGGCGTCCTGGCGGCGCTGAAGCCCTGCCAGGACGCCGGGATCGTGCGCCTGCGCTACAAGGGCAAGATCGCCACCGATTTCACCGCGCTGGTGGAGCGTGTCGCCAACATGGCCGGCCGCCTGGCTATCGATCGCCACGTGCTGGACCTGGATTCAAGCGGCGGCCATGTCGAGGACGCGATGAAGGCAGGCGATGCCATCGGCGCTTCGCGGTGGACCCTGTGGGTGCGCGAAGATTCGTCCTGCCACAGCGCCTGCGTGCTCATCCTCGCCGCCGGCGATAGTCGCCAGATCGCCGGCAAGGTCGGCATCCACCGCATGATCCGGGTCGACTCCACGGCCAGCACCCGCGCCGAACTGAGTCAGGAGTTGCGAGAAGTGCACGCGCTGATGAAGGAATACCTCGAGCGCAACGGGGCGTCGGTCGCGGTGGCGGACCTGATGATGACGGTGCCGAACCGCAAGCTGCGCCTGCTGGGCGAAGAGGAGCTTCAGGCCTACGGGCTGGATGGCACCAATGCGGTCCAGGACGACCTGGAGCGGATAGTGCTCACGCGCAAGTGCGGCGAGGACTTCGTGCGCCGCAAGGACGATTTCAGCCGGGCCTTCGACCGCGAATGCGCGCAGCCCGGCAAGGCGGTGGAGGACGTGGACGAATGCGCGAGCGGGCTCGAGCAGCGGTTCGGCTTCCCCGATCCGCAGTGCCCCGGCGACAGTCCCTTGTCCTGGCAGGAAGCCAGTGGCATCCACGTGAGCGGCCAATCCGGGGTCAAGTAGCCGGCGGGGGCCTGCGAACGGGTAGTCTGGAGGCCCGTCCCTGGCCGAGAACGTGCATGAACCTCGCAATCCTGTCCGTTCAAACCCTGCCGCTGGCGGACATCGCCGTGGAGGCGCTTCCGGTGGAAATCAGGATGCTGGCCTGGTCGGTGGCGCTGGGACTGTTGCACGTTCTGCTTGGCGCGGCGCTGATGACCCGGCAACGGGGCCTGGCCTGGAATGCCGGCGCGCGCGACGGCGAGCCGGCGCCATTGACCGGCGTCGCCGCGCGGGTCGATCGGGCCCTGCGCAACTTCCTCGAGACTTTCGTGTTCTTCGCTGCCGCCGTGCTGGCGGTTGTGCTGACCCAGCGCGGCAATGCCGAGAGCGCGCTCGGCGCGCAGGTGTATTTCTGGGCGCGCCTGGCCTACGTGCCGATCTATGCGGCCGGCATTCCCTATCTGCGCACTGCGGTCTGGGCGGTTTCGATCTGGGGACTGCTGCAAGTGCTGTGGGCGCTGTTCTGAGCCGCTTCGCTGGCGCTGGCGCTGGCGCCGGCGAGGCTCCAGACCGCGCCCAGTTCGCGCTTCCTTGAAGGACTCAGTTGCTTGATCCGGTATTCGAGGCGGCTGGCCTCGGCGCGGTCCGCGCAGGCCTGCTGTCCGATCAGGCGCAGCGGCGGATGGGAACGCGTATAGCGTGCGCCGGTTCCGGCGACGTGTTTGGCATAGCGCAGCGCCACGTCGACCGCGATGCCGGTATACACGCTGCCGTCCCGGCACTCGACCAGGTACACGTACCAGCACGATCGCGGTGATGGCGCCTTCAAAGTCGGCTATCCCGGCCGCCGGACGCGAGCAGGCGGCCGACTCCCTGCTCCAGCGCCGCCTCGATGTTCCCCAGGGTGGCTGTCGCGCGGGTGGCGATGGCCTGGGCGCGCAGTCCGGTGACCGCCGAAAGCACGGGCTGTTCATGGCCGGCATAGGCCTGTACCGCGCTGACAAGGGCAGGCACCAGGTCATGGCGGCGGATCAGCTGCACGTCCACGTCGGCCCACGCGTTGCGCACCTGGTTGCGCAGCCGGACCAGGCGGTTGTAGGCCAATACCGCCCACGCCGCGAGCAGGGCGGCGGCCAGCGCGACTGCGATCGTTCCAGTGGCCATCGACCCGGTTCCGGTGGAGTGGCCGCATTATGCAGTGCGGGTCGGGAGCGGCAACGCACCTGCCGGGCGCTCAGCCCGGGCCGTCGACCACAACGATCTCGTATCCCTGCACCGCGACCACGCTGCCGGCGCGGACCTTGCAGGTCTTGCGCAGTTCGGTCGCCCCGTCCACGCGCACCGCGCCGCTAGCCACCATGGCCTTGCCGGCGCCGCCGCTGTCGCACAGTCCGGCCAGCTTCAGCAGCTGGTTGAGTTCAACGTAGTCGTGTTCGTGTTCGAGTTCGAACTCGAGTCTGGTGATCGGGGCGGTCATCGGCGGGCCAGTCGTGCGGGCAGGCAAGCCTCGGGCTTGCGGCCCCACGCGTCAATCCACTGCCGGCGCAATCGACCCGGCCCGGCCACGGGCGGACGGGCGTGCATGTCGTCCCGCCGAGGCTGGCGCGCCGGGGCAGGGCCTGTCGTAGACTACGGCCATCGTCGTATCCACCTGTTTCCGGAGAGCCCATGATCACGTCCCGCCACGTTCTGCTCGTCTCGCTGCTCGCCTTCGCCGTCGCCGCTGGCGCGCAACAGGCGGCGCCGCAACCGGCCCGTCCCGCAGCGGCCAGGCCGCAGCCCGTCCAGCAACAACAACTGACCACCGAGCAGAAGGCCCAGGTCGCGCGCCAGGACGCGGAGATGGGGAAGGCCGCTGCCAGCGTGGTGCGCCTGGTCGATGGCAACAAGGCGTCCGAGGTCTGGGATGGCGCATCGACCGTGGCCAAGTCCGTGGTCACCAAGCAGGCGTTCGTCGCCCAGATCGGCGCCGACCGCGCCAAGCTGGGCGCACCCACCGAGCGCAAGCAGGTGGCGGTGACCCGGTCGGCCTACGCGGCCGGTGGCAAGGTGCCGGCCGGCAACTACATCAACGTGGTCTACGCGACCAAGTTCGCCAATGCGCCGCAGCCGGTGCGTGAACTGGTCTCCTTCCACCTGGACGACGACAAGACCTGGCGCGTGTCGGGCTACAGCCTGCGCTGAGGCGGCGGCATCGGGTCGACGGGAGGGCGCCCGGAATCCGGCTCCCTCCTGCTGTTCCGGGCTTACTGCTCCCCCTCGAACCGCGCGATGTCATCGAGGATTCGCTGGCCGCGGCGGATGCCGTCGGCACCATCCGCCAGCACGGCGTATTCGTGGGTCGAACGGTCCGTCGTCCTTCGTTTCCAGGCATGGAAGCCCCAGGTCGCCAGCAGGCCGGCCAGGCCGATCGCCAGGCTGACCCAGATCCAGTCCGGCGTGGCTGCGTGCGGATCGACCTGGCCCAGGCCTGAGAAAGCGACGACGACCAGCACCCACATGATCCACCACGGCAGTCCGCAGACATTGGCGTTGATGGTGT
>SEHC01000652.1 GCA_004173415.1 Lysobacteraceae bacterium | reverse complement strand
GGAGCGTTACCGGGAACGGTCGCCCTGTCTATAATGGCCGCCTGCCTGCGGGGTTTCCATGCGGGTGCGATCGGGACGCGGCCCTCGCGGCGGTCTCCCGGACCCAAGTTTTCGTAGCCATGCGCGGTTCCTCGACCGTGCTGCCAAAGGTGCAAAGTGCGTAACTACGACCTCGAATTCCTCAAGCATTTCTCCATGGTCCTCGGCTTCCTGGTGCTGGTCACCCTGGGCCTGATCGCCGGCGCCTTCTACCTGCACGGCCTGATCCCGCCGGAAGTCTCGCCGGCCGCGGCCCGCCAGACCGAGGCGCGCATCGCGCCGACCGGCGCGGTCTACGCGGGAGCCACCGGCGCGGCTGCCCAGGCCGCCGCCCAGGCCGCGGCGCTGGCCGCCGCTTCCTCGCAGGCCGCCTACGGCGGCACCACCGACGGCGCGGTGATCTACCAGAACCTGTGCGGCGCCTGCCACACCAACGGCGTGGGCAAGGCCCCGACCAGCTTCGGCACGCCGACGCACGACGCCGCCTCCGGGCGGCGTTTTCGTTTCTCCCATCGAGACTTGCCCATGCCCCTGCGCGATTTCCGCCTGCCGTTCCTGCTGCTGCCGGTGCTGGCTTGGGCCGGGCTGGCCTGGGCGAACCCGGTGATCGGCGGCGAGCCGGTCCTGGCCATCGGCGCGGTGCAGGGCACCGGGCCGGCCAGTCCGCTGGTTGGCCGCCGGGTCGTGGTCGAGGGCCGGGTCACCGGCAGCTTCGTCGACGGCCTGGGTGGCTTCTTCCTGCAGGATGCCGGCGATGGCGATCCGGCCACGGCCGACGGGCTGTTCGTGGTTCCCGCCGACCCGGCCAACCCGCGCCTGCGCAGCGGCCAGGGCCTGCGGGTCCATGGCCGGGTGGTCGAGGAGGCGGGCCAGGGCGGGCCGGGCGGCGGCCACGGCACCCTGACCACGCTGCAGGCCGAGCGCATCGAAGCGGTCCGGGCGCCGGCGCCGCGGGTCACCGTGCTGCGCGCACCGCCGCCGGACTGGGAAGCGCTGGAAGGCATGCAGGTCCGCATTGCGGCGCCGCTTTCGCTCAATGGCAGCGACCCGCGTTTTGGCGAAACCAGCGCCAGCTTCGAGGGCCGGCTGTGGACGCCTAGCGAGCGGGCCGTGCCCGGCAGCCCGGAGTTCACCCGACTGGAAGCCGACAACGCACGCCGCCGCATG
>SEHC01000248.1 GCA_004173415.1 Lysobacteraceae bacterium | reverse complement strand
GGGTTGTCGGACCGCGGCGCCGGAGCGGCTGCCGCTGGCGGCGGTGCGCTGGGAGCGGACGGGGCAGCGGCGGCGGTAGGCGTGGCTGCGGAGGTTTCGGCGGCGGCGGCCTTGGCGACGCGCGGCTTGCGCGCACGCTTCTCGGCGGGAGCGCCGGCGTCGCCGGATTCGGGGGTGTTGTCGGACAAAGTTGCGATTCCTCGCTACGGTTGCGAGCGCCAGCGGTGGCAGGCGGGACGGGTGGGAGAACTCTGGATGAGTACGGTCAGATGGGTGCGGCGCAGACCCCGGCGCCGGATTGGGGTTGAAACTAGCACCGGCCGGCGGCTGCGGCAAGCAGCGCGCCGTGAAGGCCGTTCAGCAAAAGCAGGTGCCTGGGGCCGGGGCGGTCGGGCCGCATCCGGCGCGGGCGGTTCAGGCGATGGTCGAGCCGATGCCCTTGTCGATCATCTGGGTCAGCTGGCCCTTGCCCACGGCGCCGACCTGGGTGGCCTGGACCTGGCCGTCCTTGAACAGCAGCAGCAGCGGGATGTTGCGCACGTGGTACTTGATCGCGGTGGCCCGGTTCTCGTCCACGTTGAGCTTGACCACCTTCAGCCTGCCCTCGTAGGTCTTGGCCAACTCGTCCAGGACCGGGGCGATCATCTTGCAGGGACCACACCACTCGGCCCAGAAGTCCACCAGGACGGGTTCTTCGGACTGAAGCACGGCGGATTCGAAATCGGCATCGCCGACGTGTGTCACCTGGTCGCTCACTTTGGGGTCTCCTGGGTCCGCGGTCGGGACCCGGTTGTGGGCCGGATATCCCGGCCGTCGCATTGCTGTAAACTGGGGCGTTCAGCGACTTGTCTCAAGGGTTTGGCCCTGCGAGTCGCGCAACCCGGCATGGAACGCAGTGTGCGACGCCGGTGACGACGATGCAAGCGCATCGACCCGCGCCAGGCGCGTGCACCACCCCAAAGAAGAAAGCATGAGCGACAAGCCGCTAACCGATATCACCTTTTCCTCCTTCGACCTGAATCCGGCGCTGTTGGCCGGGCTGGAAGCCGCCGGCTTCTCGCGGACCACGCCGATCCAGGCCATGACCCTGCCCGTGGCCCTGCCTGGCGGCGACGTCGCCGGCCAGGCCCAGACCGGCACCGGCAAGACCCTGGCATTCCTGGTCGCGGTGATGAACCGGCTGCTGACCCGCCCGGCGCTGGCCGACCGCAAGCCGGAGGATCCGCGCGCGCTGATCCTGGCCCCGACCCGCGAGCTGGCCATCCAGATCCACAAGGACGCGGTCAAGTTCGGCGCCGACCTGGGCCTGCGCTTCGCCCTGGTCTACGGCGGGGTCGACTACGACAAGCAGCGCGAGCTGCTGCAGCAGGGCGTGGACGTGATCATCGCCACCCCGGGCCGGCTGATCGACTACGTCAAGCAGAGCAAGGTCGTGTCGCTGCACGCCTGCGAGATCTGCGTGCTCGACGAAGCCGACCGCATGTTCGACCTGGGCTTCATCAAGGACATCCGCTTCCTGCTGCGCAAGATGCCCGAGCGCACCACCCGCCAGACCCTGCTGTTCTCGGCAACCCTGAGCCACCGCGTGCTCGAGCTGGCCTACGAGCACATGAACGAGCCGCAGAAGCTCGTGGTCGAGACCGAGTTCATCACCGCCGCCAAGGTCCGCCAGAAGGTCTACTTCCCGGCCAACGAGGAAAAGGTCCCGCTGCTGATCGGCCTGCTGTCGCGCAGCGAAGGCGCGCGGACCATGATCTTCGTCAACACCAAGGCCTGGGTCGAACGCGTCGCCCGTTCGCTGGAGAAGGCCGGCTACCGGGTCGGCGTGCTTTCCGGCGACGTGCCGCAGAAGAAGCGCGAAAGCCTGCTGCGGCGCTTCCAGGCCGGCCAGCTGGAGATCCTGGTGGCCACCGACGTGGCCGCGCGCGGCCTGCACATCGACGGCGTCTCCCACGTCTACAACTACGACCTGCCGTTCGACGCCGAAGACTACGTGCACCGCATCGGCCGCACCGCGCGGCTGGGCGCCGAGGGCGACGCGATCAGCTTCGCCTGCGAGATCTACGCGCAGAGCCTGCCGGACATCGAGGCCTACATCGACCAGAAGCTGCCGGTCGAAGCGGTGACCACCGAACTGCTGACCGCGTTGCCGCGGCCGCCGCGCGCGGCCCCCGAGCCCGGCGCCGAGGTCGACGAGGACGAGGGCGAGAGCATCGGCACGATCTTCAAGGAAGCGCGCGAACAGCGCATCGCCGACGAGCAGCGTCGCGGCGGTGGCCGCAGCGGCGGTCCGGCCGGTCGTGGCGGCTCTGGCAGCGGTCGCGCCGCCGGGCCGCGCTCGCGTCCTGCCGCCGCGGGCGACAAGCCGCGCACCCCGCGTCCGCCGCGGGTCGAAACCGCGCCGCAGGCCGAGTCCGCGACCGAAGCCGTCGCCGTCGCCGGCCCCGCTGCAGCCGCAGCAGCCGCTCCGGCACGCGCCGAAGGCGAACGCGCACCGCGCAAGCGCCGTCGCCGTCGCCATGGCGTGCCGGTCGAAGGCGCCGTGGCCAATGCGAATGCGCCGTCGGCCGAATCCCGGCCCGCGCCCGAAGCGGCCAAGCCGTCGCCGGCGCCTGCAGCTGCCGATCCGTCCTCGTTCCTGACCAAGCTGGGCCGCAAGCTCAAGTCGCTGGTCTCCGGCTCGTAATCGCCGGCCGCTCCCTTCGGCTGCCGAAGGGAGAAGGGAACAGGGCATAATCGGGGCAATGAGCGTCCTCCGATTCGAAAACGTCAGCAAGCAATATCCCGGCGGCCACGAAGCGCTGGCTGACGTCAGCTTCGAAGTCGCCCAGGGCGAGATGCTGTTCGTCACCGGCCATTCCGGCGCCGGCAAGAGCACCCTGTTGAAGCTGATCCACCTCAGCGAGCGGCCCAGCCGCGGCGCGGTGGTGTTCGGCGGGCGCAACCTGCTGAAGGTCCGTGGCGGCCGCATCCCGCTGCACCGGCGCGAGGTCGGCGCCGTGCACCAGGACCATCGCCTGCTCGGCGAGCGCACCGTGGCCGAGAACGTCGCCCTGCCGCTGATCCTGCGCGGCGACCGCCGCGGCGACATCGGCAAGCGGGTCCGCGAGGTGCTTGCGCGGATGGGCCTGGGCCATCGCGAGAAGGCCCTGCCTTCGCAACTGTCGGCCGGCGAACAGCAGCGCGTCGGCATCGCCCGGGCGATCGTCGCCGAACCGCGCCTGCTGGTCGCCGACGAACCCACCGGAAACCTCGATCCGACCCTGGCCGCGGAGATCATGTCGCTGTTCGCCTCGATGCCCGAGCGCGGCACCAGCGTGCTGGTGGTCAGCCACGACCTGGCCCTGATCAAGCGCATGAAGAAGCGCGTGCTGATCCTGGACCACGGCAAGCTGATGGACGACATCTCCCCGGCGGACCTGGCCGAATGAGCGGCCCTTCGGCGAACGTCGCGGTGGCCGCCACCCGCTCCGGCGTGGGCATCTGGTTCGACCAGCACCTCTACAGCTTCGTCGCCAGCCTGGGCCGGGTCCTGCGCCGGCCGTGGACCACGTTGCTGACCGTCGGAGTCATGGCCGTGGCCCTGGCCCTGCCGCTGGGCCTGGGCCTGGCCCTGGACAACCTGCGCCAGTTCACCGGCAGCGTCGAACAGTCGCGCCAGATCGAGCTGTTCCTCAAGCCCGAGGTCGGGGTGGAGCGCGCCCGGGCACTGGCCAACCCGCTGCCCAGCCTGCTGGTGGTGACCCCGGGACCTGGCGATGCCCGCCTGGTGGCGGCGCTGCAGGCGTTGCCGGAAACCGGCCTGCTGCAGCACGACGCGGCCTGGCGCCAGCGCCTGCAGGGCTGGCTCGGTTTCGGCGCGCGCCTGGCCTGGGTGCTGGCCGCGCTGTTCGGGCTCGGCGCCCTGCTGGTGGTCGGCAACACCGTGCGCCTGGACATCCAGTCCCGGCGCGAGGAGATCGGCGTGCTGCAGTTGCTCGGCGCCACCGACGGTTTCATCCGCCGCCCCTTCATCTACCTGGGCGCGTGGTACGGGCTGGGCGCCGGCGCCCTGGCCTTGGGCCTGCTGGCCGCGGCAGCGTATGCTCTGGACGCGCCGCTGCAAGCGCTGGCGCAAAGCTACGGTAGCGGTTTCGCCCTGGACGGACTCGATCCCCTGCGCGCGGCGGGTTTCCTGCTCGCCGCCACGGTGGTCGGCTGGCTGGGCGCGTGGCTGGTCACCGGGCACTTCCTGCGCCAAACCCGACCGACGGAAACCTAGTGTCTATGCATTCGCAGGAACTTCGCCACCTGATCAGCGATAGCCCGCGGGTAATGGTGGTCGACGGCTCGAAGATGGTGCGCAAGATGATCGCCGACGTGCTCAAGCGCGAGCTGCCCGGGGTCGAGGTGATCGGTTGCGCCAGCATCGCCGAGGCGCGCGCGGCCCTGGCCACCGGGGCCATGCACCTGGTCACCACCTCGCTGGCCCTGCCCGATGGCGACGGCCTGGAGATCGCGCGGGCCGTGCGCGAGGCGGCCGGACAGGCGTACGTGCCGGTGATCGTGGTCTCCGGCGACGCCCAGCAGCACCTCGAGCAGCGCCGCTTCACCGAGTTCGTCACCGACTACTTCGACAAGTCGCTGGGCCACGAGGCCCTGGCCGCGTTCATCCGCGGCTACGTGCAGCCCGAGCCGGTGGCCGGCGCCACCGTGCTGTACGTGGAGGACAGCCGCGTGGTCGCCGAGACCACCAAGCGCATGCTCGAACGCCACGACCTCAAGGTCGTCCACGTGCTCAAGGCCGAGGATGCCTTCGCCCTGCTCACCGCCGAATCACTGGGCTATTCGGCCCATCGCTTCGACATCGTGCTGACCGACGTGACCCTGAAGGGCGAGCTCAGCGGCCGCGACGTGGTCCAGCGGGTGCGCATCGATTTCGGCTATGGCAAGCGCCGCCTGCCGATCCTGGTGATGACCGGCGACGACAACCGCAACAACCAGTCCGAACTGTTGCAGGCCGGGGCCAACGACCTGGTGCTGAAGCCGATCGAGGAGCGCCTGCTGATCACCAAGGTCCTGTTCCAGCTGCGCGTCTCGAGCATGGGCGAAACCCGCGCGCTGGTCTGAAGCCGCCGCGACGCCGCACGCTTGGTCACCGCCATGTCCGCCGACGCAGAACGCATCCGCCTGGAACCGTCCTGGAAAGCCCGGGTCGGCGACTGGCTGCAGCAGCCGCAGATGCGCGAGCTCTCCGGCTTCCTGCGCCAGCGCAGGCAGGAGGGCGCCAGCGTATTTCCGCCGGGACCACAGATCTTCGCCGCGTTCGAGGCCACGCCCTTCGAGCAGGTCCGGGTGGTGGTGCTGGGGCAGGACCCGTACCACGGCCCCGGCCAGGCCCACGGCCTGAGTTTCTCGGTGCCGCCCGGAGTACCGGTGCCACCTTCGCTGGACAACATCTTCAAGGAGATCCAGCGCGACCTGGGCATCGCCCGCCCCGACCACGGCTGCCTGCTGCCCTGGGCGCGGCAGGGCGTGCTGTTGCTCAATTCGGTGCTGACCGTGGAAGAAGGCCGCGCCGGCGCGCACCAGGGCAAGGGCTGGGAGGGTTTCACCGACCACGTGATCGAGACCCTGGCCAGCCAGGGCGAGGACCTGGTGTTCCTGCTGTGGGGCGCCTACGCGCA
>SEHC01000247.1 GCA_004173415.1 Lysobacteraceae bacterium | reverse complement strand
CCGGAACCGCGCACGGTCTGGACCATGTTCTCGAGCTGGTGCGGCTCGAGGGTCTTGCGCAGGCGGCGGATGTGCACGTCGACGGTGCGTTCCTCGACGTAGACGCTGCCGCCCCAGACGTGGTCGAGCAGCTGGGTGCGGCTGTACACGCGCTCGGGATGGGTCATGAAGAAGTGCAACAGGCGGTATTCGGTGGGCCCGATCGGCACCGGCGAGCCGGCGGCGAACACGCGGTGCGCGGCGCCATCGATGCGCAGGTCGCCAACGGCGATGCTGCCGTCCTCGTCGTCCTCGCGCGAGCGCCGCATCACCGCGCGGATCCGGGCCAGCAGCTCGCGGGCCGAGAACGGCTTGACCACGTAGTCGTCCACGCCGGCCTCGAGGCCGCCGACGCGGTCGTTCTCCTCGCCGCGCGCGGTCAGCATGATGATCGGCACGTCGCGGGTCAGGGCGTCCTTGCGCCAGCGCCGGGCCAGTTCCAGGCCGCTGGTGCCGGGCAGCATCCAGTCCAGCAGGATCAGGTCGGGCACCCGGTCGGCGATGGCGGTCTGGGCCTCGCGCGCATCGCCGGCGTGGACCGGTTCGAAGTCGCCCTTGCGCAGGGCGAAGGCGACCATGTCGCGGATCGCGGGCTCGTCATCGACGATGAGGATGTGCTTCTGCATGTCGGCTCCTGCCGGTTACCGTGGCGCCACGCGCCATGGAGTGCAAGTAGACGACGTTTTTATGACTGTTGGGTGACAGCCGATGCCTGGCGCCGCGGCGCCATGCGGCCAGGCCTTGCGGGGGCGCGGCGGGTTCAGCGGCGGCGGTCCACGTCCGGGTCGTGGATGCCGAGCCGGCGCAGCTCCAGGACCTGCGGGGTGATGGCGGCGATGCGCGCATCGACCCGGGCCCGGGCGTAGTAATCCAGGTCCTCGCGCTTCTTCAGGTTCTCCAGCTGGATCAGCGCCTGCTCCGGGCGGCCGTTGAGGAAGGCGGCCTCGGCGTAGGCTTCGCCGGCGCGGCCCAGGTCGCCCGCCAGTTCGTTGGCCCGGCCGAAGTCCTGTTGGAACACCGGGTCGTCCGCCGATCCGCCCAGCAGCGGACGCAGCACGGTCTGGGCGACGCGGCCCGATTCGGCGGTGCCTTGTTCATTCAGGGCCTGCGCATAGGTCAGGGCCACGGCCCGGTTGTCGGGGGCCTGGCGCAGCAGGGCGCTGAAACGGGCGTTGGCCGCCGCCGCCTTCCCGCTGCGCGAGTCGGACTGGCCCAGCGCCAGCGCCAGCCACAGGTTGCCGGGGTGTTTTTCCAGCAGGGGTTCGAGCAGGGCTGCCGCCGCCGCCGGGCTGTTGCCTCGCAGGCGGGCCAGCGCCATGCCGTACTGCTGGGCATCGCCCAGGGCCTTGCCGGTGTTCTGGCGGATGCGTTCGTACTCGCCGATGGCCGCGCCCGGCGTATCGGCGCTGAGCACGCGCAGTCGCTCCCTGGCCCAGTCGAACTGGCCGCTGCCGCCCTTGGACAGGTCGCCGACCGAGAACAGCAGCGAGCCGGGCAGCAGCGGATTGAGCGGGCCCCTGGCCGCGCTCCCGGCCGGTTTGCCCGGCGCCGGCCGGGGACTGTCGCGGTTGATCTGTTCGGCGCGTTCGCGGGCCTCGCTGATGCGAGTGGTGGTGAC
Organism: Lysobacteraceae bacterium; assembly: GCA_004173415.1. Taxonomy (GTDB): domain Bacteria; phylum Pseudomonadota; class Gammaproteobacteria; order Xanthomonadales; family Xanthomonadaceae; genus Pseudoxanthomonas_A. The sequence continues at coordinate 2,299 of SEHC01000247.1, read as the reverse complement.
CGGGTGGGTCTGCAGGTAGTCGGGGGTCCGCTCGCGGTCGCCGCCGCGATTGCCGCGCATCGCCTGCGCCAGCCGTTCGAAGAAGCCGGCCATGGCGTCGACGTCGTAGCCGGCCCGGGCCAGGTTGCGGATGCCGACCCGGTCGGCTTCCGACTCGTTGGAGCGCGTGTAGTCGATCTGGCGCTGCTGGATCAGTCCCATCGCCCCGGCCACCGCGGCCTGCGAAGCCTCGCTGCCGGAGTTCCCGCCCGCGGCCTGGGCCAGCACGATGGCGCCCAGCATGCCCAGCAGGATCGGGATCTGGTCCCGTTGCGCGCGCTCGACCCCGCGCAGCACGTGCTGCTGGGTGACGTGGGCGATTTCGTGGGCGACCACGGCGGCCACCTCGTCCTCGCGCTCGGCGGTGAGGATCAGGCCGGCGTTGACCCCGATGTAGCCGCCCAGCGTGGCGAAGGCATTGATCTGCCGGTCCTTGAGCAGGAAGAAGGTGTAGGGCTGGCGCGGCTGGTCGCTGTCGGCGCCGAGCCGTGCGCCCATGTCCTGCAGCCATTCCTCCAGCAGCGGGTCCTGCAGCAGATAGCCGTAGTTGCGCAGCTCGCGCAGCATCATGCCGCCGTATTCCGCCTGCCGCGACGGGGTCAGCAGCTCGCCGGCCGAGGAGCCGATGTCGGGTAGCCGGGAGTCCTGCGCCGGTGCCAGCGGCGCCGCCAGGGCCAGGGTCAGGGCAACCGCGATCAGTGAAATGCGCAAGCAGGACTCCGGTGGGTGTGGGTGCCAGGCCGCGACACGGCGACGCGGCAGGATGAGGGCTGGCGCCGATGCACGGGTGAACATGTGGTTAATCCGCAGCGTTCCAGTTCGCTGTCTGGTAACGGCGGCCCATGCCACCATGTTGTCCGACCCCGATCATCGCCGAGAATTCCCGTGCCCGACCCAAGCCCCGCCGCAAAGCCCGAGATCACCCTCTACACCACGGCCATCTGCCCTTATTGCGTGGCGGCCAAGAATTTCCTCAAGAGCAAGGGCCAGAGCTGGACCGAGGTGCGCATCGACCTGGACCCGGCCGAACGCGAGAAGATGATGGCCAGGGCCAGGCGCACCAGCGTCCCGCAGATCTTCGTCGGCCAGACCCACGTGGGCGGTTACGACGACATGATCGCGCTGCACCGCGCCGGTGGCCTGGAGCCGTTGCTGGCCGGGCAGGGCGGGGGAGAAGGCGCATGAGCGGCGATTCCACCGGCGCTGGCGACCGCCCCGGCGAGTTCGACCGGTTCCGCCAGCGCATGAATGAGCGGATCCTGGCCGAACCCAACCAGGTGGTGCGGCGCTTCTTCGCCCTGGATACCCAGACCTACCAGGCCGGCGCGCTGGACGTGAAGACCAAGGAACTGCTGGGCCTGGTCGCCTCGATGGTCCTGCGCTGCGACGATTGCATCAGCTACCACGTGGCCCAGTGCAGGCAGGCCGGGGTCAGTCGCGAGGAGTTCTTCGAAACCTTCTCGGTCGGCCTGGTGGTCGGGGGCTCGATCGTCATCCCGCACCTGCGCCGGGCAGTCGATTTCCTCGACCAGCTGGACGCCGGCGCCGAGGCACCGCAGGTCCACGAGCACGGCTGAGCCGCTCGGCAACGGTCCTTTCCACGGCCTGCAACCAGGGTCGGCTTGGGGTCGCGGGGGCCGGTCTGGCATAATGCGCCGATCCCTTTTCCCCCTCCCGCGCTGCGCTGCGTGTCCGTCGGCGCTCGCCTCTGTCCGGAATCCCCTACACCAATGACCAATCAGACGATCACCGTCATCCGCGGCGATGGCATCGGCCCGGAAATCATGGACGCCGCCCTGTACGTGCTGGATGCGCTCAAGGCCGGACTGGCCTACGAAGAGGCCGACGCCGGCCTGGTCGCCCTGGAAAAGCACGGCGAACTCCTGCCGCAGGCCACCCTGGATTCGATCCGCCGCAACCGCATCGCCCTCAAGAGTCCGCTGACCACCCCGGTGGGCGAGGGCTTCAGCTCGATCAACGTCGAGCTGCGCAAGCGCTTCGACCTGTACGCCAACGTGCGTCCGGCCAAGTCGTTCCCGAACACCAAGTCGCGCTTCCCGTCGGGAGTCGACCTGATCACCGTGCGCGAGAACACCGAGGGCGCCTACATCGGCGAAGGCCAGTCGGTTTCCGAGGATGGCGAGACCGCGCTGCTGACCCAGAAGATCACCCGCAAGGGTTCCGAGCGCATCGTGCGCTATGCCTTCGACCTGGCCCGCAGCACCGGCCGCAAGAAGGTCACCGTGGTGCACAAGGCCAA
>SEHC01000246.1 GCA_004173415.1 Lysobacteraceae bacterium | reverse complement strand
ACGTCCAGGTTGATGGCGTAGCCGAACAGCAGCAGTTGCAGGGTCGGGATGCCGAGCATCATCGCCACGGTCATCCGGTCACGCGCCATCTGCCGCAACTCCTTGACCATCACCGCGAAGATCTGCCGCGCCTTCATGCCGCCTGCGCCTTGTGTCCGGGATGGGTGGCCGAAACGAAGACATCCTCCAGGTTGGGTTCTATGGGCGCCACTTCCGCCTCGATGCCCCGGGATCGCAGGAATTCTTGCAGGCGGGATTCCATGCCGGCTCCGGCTTCGGTCAGCACGCGCAGGTCGTTACCGACCTGGGCCACGCTGATTACCCCCGGCGCGCCATGCAGGGCTGCCTGCGCCTTGCGCGGCTCATTTGCGCGCACTCCGAGCGTGCGGCCGGCCAGGTCCTGGGTCATTTCGGCGGGGCTGCCGTCGGCGACCAGGCGCCCCGTATCCAGGATGGCGATGCGATGGCAGCGCTCCGCTTCATCCATGTAGTGGGTGGAAACGAGGATGGTGGTGCCGGCGTCGGCCAGGTCGAAAAGCTTCTCCCAGAAATCGCGACGAGATTCGGGATCGACGGCGCTGGTGGGTTCGTCCAGGAACAGCAGCTCCGGCTCGTGGACGATGGCGCCGGCCAGCGCGAGGCGCTGCTTCTGCCCTCCGCTCATCGTGCCGGCGAGCTGTTTTGCGCGATCGGCCAGATTGTAGGCGGCCAGCAACTCCTCGATCCTTGCGCGGCGACGGACCCTTGGCAACCCCTGCACGGTGGCGAGAAAATCGAGGTTCTCGCGCACGCTGAGGTCTTCGTACAGCGAGAACTTCTGGGTCATGTAGCCGATCCGCTTGCGCAGCTCCTCGGCCTGCTGCGGAATCTTCAGGCCCAGCACCTCCATCTGGCCCGCGCTGGGCGTCAGCAGCCCGCAGAGCATGCGGATGGTGGTGGATTTCCCGGAGCCGTTCGGCCCGAGGAATCCGTACACGCAGGAACGCGGCACTGTGAGGTCGACGCCATCGACGGCCTGGATCGCGCCGAAGCGCTTGCCCAGGTCGCGCGCGCGGATGACGGTATCGCTGGATTCCTCCGCGGTCATGCGCTCGCGCCGACGCAAGGAACTTCCGTCGTTGCCGCGAAGCCGGGGGGCCAGTGGGTTTTCTCTCGCCCTGCAGGCCGAACCCGGCAAGCCCGGGTCGCCGGGTCGCCGGCGCGGTGGGAAAGACCGACCATGGCGAAGGCGCGCGGCTGCAAACTACTTTCCATCCGCAGCCTCCGCGAACTCCACCCGCACCGGAACGCCGGCCGGCAGGTCCGGATCCGCCTTGTCCACGACGATTTCCGCCAGATAGCTCAGCCGTTCCGCATCGCGTCCGGACAGCGCGTAGTAAGGGGTGAAGCTGGGTTCGCTGCGGATCATGCGCACATGCCCGCCGATCGCGGCCTCGCGGCCATCGACGAAAACACGCGCCGCCTGTCCGATCCTGACCTTCGCGCGGATGGGCTGGGGCACTACACACGGGCATGGGGCGCCGCGCCCACCAGCAGGATCGCCAGCGGTGAGCCTACCGGCGCCTGATCGCCCAGCTTGTAAGGCAGGCTGTCCACGCGACCCGCGCGCGGCGCGACCACGTTCAGTTCTTCCAGCCACACGCTCTGGGCCATGGCTTGCGCCTCGGCGGCGGCGACCGCCGAACGTCCTTGCGCCACCTGCTCGCTGCGCGTGCCGCGTTCAAGTTCCAGCAGCGCGGCCTGGGCCGCGCTTGCCAGCGCTGCGGCATTGGCCGCGGCGGCGCGGGCGCGATCCACGTCGGAGGCCGCCACCAGCTTCTGCCGGCCCAGCGGCTGCAACCGGTCGTAGTACGCCCGCGCATCGGCGGCCTGCGCCTGTGTTGCGGACAGCTTGGCGCGCGCCTGGGCGATCTCCTCGCTGCGCGGGCCGGCTTCGAGTTCGGCCAGCGCCTCCCGACTCTGCTGGGCCTGCGCGTGCACGGCGGCGAACTGCGACCGGGTCCGGGTCAGTTCCAGCTGCATCAGCGACGCACCGGCGGCAACCTGCTGGCCCTCGCGCACGTCGATGCGCACGATCCTTTCGGCCACCGGCGCCGGCAACGTGATCCGGTCCCACTCCAGCGTGGCCAGCACCTGTGGGGCGGAGTCCTTGCAGGCCGAAAGGGCCAGGGCGCACAGGACCAGCGGTATCAGGGAATTCCTATGGCTCACGATCCAGCTCCAGTCCGCGATCCAGCAAGGCAAGCGTATGCAGGCGCACGGCATCGAAATCGAGGTCTTCCGCGTTGAACAGGCGTCGCCAGATCGGCGCGCCGGCAGCCGGGAACAAAGTCAGTCCCACCAGTGACACCATCAGCAGGCGCGGGTCCAGGTCCGGATTGATGCGCCCTTTGGCCTGGGCCTCGGCGAAGCGCGCGGCCATCATCTGTGGAAGCTGCGGGCCGAGTCGATCGAACAGCAAATCGCGCATCGCCCCGCCTTCGCACAGCACTTCGCGTACCCACAGGGCGGGCAGCCATGGGTGCTCGGCCACGATCCGGCCGATCCCGCTGACGAAGCCGGCGATCAGCGCGGCAACGTCGTCGCCGGCCTCGACCAGGGGTTCGCGCAGGGCAGTGAACACGGGAAGGATCTTCTGCGCGATCACCTGGCCCTGCAGCTGTTCCTTGTCGCCGAAGTAGTAGTGCAGCAGCGCCGGCGTGACCGAGGCTTCGGCGGCGATGTCACGCAGCGAGGTCGCGGCGATGCCCTTGCGGCTGAAGCAGGCCAGCGCAGCGTCGAGCATGCTGTCGCGCAGGTCGGGTGAATCGGCGATTGGCCGGCCGCGCTTTCGCGGGGCCGCCGCCTTGCGGGCAAGGGCGGCCTGCCCCGGGTGTGCGCTGTTCTTGTCCATGCGCCATATTTAATTACGAATTTAATTAATTGCAAACCGCTTCTGACGAACGGTCGCTGTTCTGGCCGCTTCACCGGTGTCGCGGTAACCTGCAGCCCCCTGACCGGACCCTCCTGCCATCCCCGTTGACGTCCCCAGCTTGTGGCTCTTCGTGCTCGTCGCCGAACCCCTGCCGGAGTCACCCGACTTCCGCGAGTTCGGTGGCGCCCACGTGCTGTGCTACCAGATGCCGGGCCTGGCCGAGGACCCGGTCGGCCATGCCGGGGAGTTCCTGCGCGGCGCCGGCTGGAAGGTCACCGGCATGGAGGAGGAACCGCGGCGGATCGGGCGCGACCAGGCGCCGGAAGCCGCACACTTCGACCAGGCCCTGATCGACGACGAGGCCTACGTATTCCACCAATGGCGCGTCGACGATGCCGACGACCAGACAAGGCACTGAGCAAACGATGACCGCACCCGAGAAACGTGAATTCCTGCTGGAACCCGACAATGCCGAGCAGCTGGCCAACCTGGCCGGCCCCTTCGACGCCCACCTGCGCCAGGTCGAACTGCGCCTGGGGGTGGAGATCGCCAACCGCGGCAACATCTTCAAGGTCACCGGCCCGGCCGCCGAAGTGAAGGCGACCGAGAAACTGCTGCGCGCCCTTTACGCAGAGGCCGCCGACGAGACCTTCGACAGCGAGGCCATCCACCTGCGGCTCAACGCGGCCAACATCGAGCACCTGGCCGCCGGCGGCTACCAGGCGCAGGACGTCGCCATCAAGGTCAAGCGCGGCACGGTGCGCGGGCGCGGTCCCAACCAGGCCGCCTACCTGCATGCGATTGCCACCCACGACATCAACTTCGGCGTCGGCCCGGCCGGTACCGGCAAGACCTTCCTGGCCGTGGCCAGCGCGGTCGAGGCGCTCAACGAATCGCGGGTCCAGCGCGTGGTCCTGGTGCGCCCGGCGGTGGAGGCCGGCGAGAAGCTCGGCTTCCTGCCCGGCGACCTGAGCCAGAAGGTCGATCCCTACCTGCGCCCGCTGTACGACGCGCTGTACGAGATGCTGGGCGTGGAAAAGGTGGTCAAGCTGCT
>SEHC01000245.1 GCA_004173415.1 Lysobacteraceae bacterium | reverse complement strand
CACCAGGCCGATGCACAGCACCAGCGCCAGCAGGGTCAGCAGGTTGATCGAGAAGCCGAACGCATACAGGGCGATGAACGAGGCGACCAGGCAGACCGGCACGGTGACCGCCGGGATCAGCGCCGCGCGCACGCTGCCCAGGAACAGCCAGATCACCAGCAGGACCAGGACGATGCCTTCGAGCAGGGTCTCGTAGACGCGGTCGACCGCCGCATCGATGAAGGTGGTGGTGTCGAAGGCCACGAAGATGTCGGTGCCCTTGGGCAGCGAGGTGCGGATCACGTCGGCCTGCGCGCGCACCGCCCGGGCGACATCCAGGCTGTTGGCGGTGGAGGTCTTGACGATGCCCAGGCCGACGTTGGGCACGCCATTGCTCTTGAAGTAGGCCCGACGCTCCTCGGAAGCCAGTTCCACCCTGGCCACGTCGCCCAGGCGCACCACGTACCCATCGGGGCCCTTGCCCAGTGGGATCCGCGCGAAGTCTTCCGGCTTCTGGTAACCGCGGGTGACACGCAGGGTGAAGTCGCGATCGGCCGATTCGATGCGCCCGGCCGGCGGCTCCACGTTCTCGCTGGCCAGCGCGTTCTCGACGTCGCTGACCGCCAGCCCGCGCGCGGCCAGCTGGTCGCGGTCCAGCCAGATGCGCATGGCATAGCGCTGCTGCCCGCCGATGCGCACCTGGGCCACGCCGTCGATGCTGGACAGCCGGTCGACCACGTAGCGCTCGGCATAGTCGCTGAGCTGCAGGGTGTCCATCGTGCTGGAACTCATGTTGAGCCAGATGATGGGATCGGCGTCGGCCTCGACCTTGGCCACCTCCGGCGCGTCGGCCTCCTCGGGCAGGCGGTCGATGACCCGGCTGACCGCGTCGCGCACGTCGTTGGCCGAGGCCTCGATGTCGCGCGAGAGGTTGAATTCGATGCTGATGTTGGAGCGGCCGTTGGCGCTGCGCGACTCGATGGTGTTGACGCCCTCGATGCCCGACAGCGCGTCCTCCAGCACCTGGGTGATGCGCGTTTCCACCACCGAGGCCGAGGCGCCGCGGTAGTTGACCGACACCGAGACGATGGGCGGGTCGATGGCCGGCAGTTCGCGCAGGGTCAGGCGGCTGAACGACATCACCCCCAGCACGATCAGCAGCAGGCTCATCACCACGGCGAACACCGGGCGCTTGATCGACAGGTCGGACAGCTTCATCGGCGGTCAGCCCCGGGTGGCGGCAGGTTTTTCCGCCGGCGGCGCCTTGCCGTCGACCACCTTGCTGCCATCGCGCAGCTTGCCGGTGCCGTCGACCACGATGCGGTCGCCTGCCGCGAGCCCCGCACTCACTTCGGCCCTGCCCGCCACCCTGGCACCGACCGCGACCTTGGGCCGCTCCACGCTGCCGTCCGCCTTGACCCGATAGACGAAGGTGTCCGGCCCGACCTGCACCAGCGCGATCTCGGGAACCACCAGCGCCTGCCGCTGCGGCAGCGACAGCTGCACCTGCATCAGCATGCCCGGGCGCAGCACGCGGTCGGGATTGGGGAAATCGCCACGCACCGTCACCGCGCGCGTGGCCGGGTCGATGCGCGCGTCGATGGTGCTGACCAGGCCTTCGAACTCGCGATCCGGATACGAACTGCTGCGCGCCTGCAGCCTCTGCCCATTGGCCAGGTGCGCCAGCTGCGCCTCGGGCACCGGGAAGTCCACGTAGATCCGCGTCACGTCGTCCAGGGTGGCGATCACCGTGGCGGGGGTGATCAAGGCGCCGGGGCTGACCTGGCGGATGCCGAGCACCCCGGCGAACGGCGCGCGCACGCTGCGGTCGCCGATGTCCGAACGCATCTGCTGGACCCGGGCCAGGGCCGCATCGCGGGTCGCCTTCTGGGTGTCCAGCGCGGCGCGCGCGATCAGTTGCTGGTCGGCGAGTTCGCTCTGGCGGCGGTACAGCTTGTCGGCCTCGGCGTACGCGGCCTGGGCCTCGACCAGGGCCGCCTGCTGGGCGTTGCCGCGCAGGGTCACCAGCGCAGCGCCGGCCCGGACTTCATCGCCACTCTGGAAATGGACGTCCTGCACCACTTCGCTGACCTTCGAGGTCAGGGTCACCGATTCGCGCGCCTTGGCCGTGCCGATCGCCTGCAGGGTGTCGTTCCAGCTGGACGGCTGCACGACCAGGGTGGTGACCGGGACCGGTGCCGAACCGCCTGCGTCGGCGCGCGTGGCGGCCTTGTCCTTGCCACACGAAACGGCCAGGGGAATGAGCATTGCAAGCAACGCAACGCGCGCGCCGGAGCGGATCAGCATGTAGGGTCCAGTAATCTTGGTTACCAGCGGAGTTTACCGGTCTGGCGTTAACGCTTGTGCGTTGTGCAGGTTGCCGGCCGGGCCTGGTCCACAGGCATGACCAATGGCCCTTGTGCCAGTTGCAGGCGGCTCATGCCGTTGTATCCGACAGCAGCAGGAGATCGCTCAAAACGGGGATCAACGGAGAAATCGCCATGGTGACGACATGTGTTCTTGCCAGCGTCAGGACAGGCCGAGCTTTTCCAGCACCTGCGCCGCCAGCTTTTCCGGAGGATCACTGGCCGCATCGAGCCGCAGTTCGGCGTACTCCGGAATCTCGTACGCCGAGTCGATACCGGTGAAGTTGGGAATCTCGCCGGCGCGCGCCTTCTTGTACAGGCCCTTGACGTCGCGCTGCTCGGCCAGGGCCAGCGGCACGTCGACGAAGATCTCCAGGAACTCGCCTTCCTCGAAACGCGCGCGCGCCATCTGCCGCTCGGCGCGGAACGGGGAAATGAAGCTGACCAGCACGATCAGCCCGGCCTCGGTCATGAGCTTGGCGACCTCGGCCACCCGGCGGATGTTCTCCACCCGGTCTTCGTCGGTGAAGCCCAGGTCGCGGTTGAGCCCGTGGCGCACGTTGTCGCCGTCCAGCAGGAAGGTGTGGTAGCCCTGCGCATGCAGGCGCTTGTCGACCAGGTTGGCGATGGTCGACTTGCCGGCGCCGGACAGACCGGTGAACCACAGCACCCGCGGCACCTGGCCCTTGATCCGGGCACGCGCCGCCTTGTCCACTTCCAGGTGCTGCCAGTGCACGTTGCCGGCCCGGCGCAGGGCGAAATCCAGGGTGCCCGCCGCGACCGTGTCGTTGCTGTGCCGATCGATCAGGATGAAGCCGCCCAGCGCGCGGTTCTCGGCATACGGGGCGAAGGCGACCGGCTCGTCCAGGCTCAGGTTGACGTAGGCGACCTCGTTCAATTCCAGCCGCTTGGCGGCCAGGTGCTCCTGGGTGTTGACGTCGATGCGGTGCTTGATCTCGCTGACCGTCGCCGACACCGTGCGCGTGCCGATCTTCAGCCAGTACGGGCGGCCCGGCAGCAGCGCCGCATCGTCCATCCACAGCAGGTGGGCGGCGAACTGGTCGGCCACCTGCGGCGGGTCGTCGGCGGCGGCGATCACGTCGCCGCGGCTGATGTCGATCTCGTCTTCCAGGGTCACGGTCACCGCCTGCCCGACGCACGCGGAACCGGCCCGGGCAGCGGCGACGAACACCTGCTCCACCCGCGAACGCCGGCCCGACGGCAATACCACCACCGCGTCGCCCACGCTGACGCCACCGGCGGCGATGGTGCCGGCGAAGCCGCGGAAATCCTGGTCCGGGCGGCTGACGTACTGCACCGGCAGGCGCAGGCCGCCGCCGCCGTCCCGCGGCGCCAGCTCGACGGTTTCCAGGTGTTCGAGCAGGCTGGGCCCGCGGTACCAGGCCATCGCCGCCGAACGGGTCGACAGGTTGTCGCCGTTCAACGCCGACAGCGGGATGCAGCTCACCTGGGCGATACCCAGCTGCGCGGCCAGCGCCTGGTAGCCGGCGACGATGTCGTCGAACACCGCCTGCTCGTAACCCACCAGGTCCATCTTGTTCACCGCCAGGACCACGTGGCGGATGCCCAGCAGCGAGACGATGTAGCTGTGCCGCCGGGTCTG
>SEHC01000244.1 GCA_004173415.1 Lysobacteraceae bacterium | reverse complement strand
AAGGTGGTGAAGGTGTTGTACTGGTGGACCTTGCGGAACTCCGCGCTCAGCGCCGCCGGGGCGATCGCGTAACCGACCTTCCAGCCGGTGCAGTGGTAGGTCTTGCCGAAGCTGGAGACGACGAAGGCGCGCGCGGCGAGCTCCGGATGGCGCAGCACCGATTCATGGCGGCGCCCGTCGAAGACGATGTGCTCGTAGACCTCGTCGGAGAGCAGGAAGATGTCGGTGCCGCGCAGCAGCCCGGCCAGCGCCTGCAGGTCGGCCTCGCCCAGCATCGCCCCGGAGGGATTGTGCGGACTGTTGATCATCAGCAGGCGCGTGCGGGGGCTGATCGCGGCGCCGACCTTTTCCCAGTCCACGCTGAAATCCTCCGGGTCCAGGGCCACGTGCACGGCGCGCGCGCCGGCCAGGTCGATGGCCGGCTCATAACAGTCGTAGGCCGGGTCGAGCACGATCACTTCCTCGCCCGGGCGGACCACGGCGTGGATCGCGTTGAAGATCGCTTCGGTCGCCCCGCTGGTGACGGTGACCTCGGCGTCGGGATCGACCGTGGCGCCATAGCAGCGCATGGCCTTTTCGGCGATGGCCTGGCGCAGTGCCGGCACACCGGTCATCGGCGGGTACTGGTTGTGGCCGGCGCGCATCGCCGCGTCGAGTTCCTCGACCAGTCGCTGCGGCACGGCGAAATCGGGGAAGCCCTGGCCGAGGTTGACCGAGCCGTGCTCGGCGGCCAGCTGCGACATGACCGTGAAGATGGTGGTCCCGACCTTGGGCAACTTGGTTTCGAAGGGCATCAGCCGCTCCATGCAACGTGGGAATCGGGAGTGTACGCAATGCGCGGGAAGGGGGATGATGCGGCCATGGAAGAAGCCTCCGAGCGGATGCAGGAAACGGCGCGGCTCGCCGCCGAATACGCCGGGGCTCATTATTTCGTCAGCATCGGCCACCGCGAATGGCTGTTCGGGGTCGGCCAGTGCGCCGCCGACATCGAACGCGAGCTCGGCGGCTCCCGGTACCTGTTCATCACCGCCTGGAACCCGGCCTCCGATACCACTCCGGTGGAAGCCAACCTGGCCGCCGACGAGCGCCTGCAGGCACGACTGAAGGCCAGCGGCTGCGAGTACCACTCCGCGCTGGGCAGCAATGCCCAGGGCGGCGCGGTCGAGTACGGCTGGGTGGTGGTGGACGCGGCGGAGGAGACCGGCGATGCGTGGGCGCGCGAATTCGGCCAGGCCGGCACCTTGAGCTGGCGGCGAGGCGAAGCGGTGCGCCTGCGCATGTTGCGTCCGCGGCCAGCCGACGCCGATGACGGCGCGCATACCGACTGGGTCGGCTGATCCTTCGGCCAGGCGCGCGCGAGCGCCGCCGGGCGCCGTCTACAATAGGCCCGGATGAACCCTTCCCCGAACTCCCCGCCTCCGCTGCTCGCCGCACGCGGCCTGGCCTTCCAGCGCAATGACGAACCGGTCTTCGGCCCGCTGGACTTCGTGGTGGGCGCGGGCGAGGCCCTGCTGGTCCAGGGCGGCAACGGCGCCGGCAAGACCACGTTGTTGCGGGTCCTCGCCGGCCTGCTGCGCGCCGATGCCGGGGAGATCGACATCGACGGGCGCAGCGCCAAGCCGGGCCTGCGCGCCCGCGCGATCGCCTACCTGGGCCACCTGCCGGCGCTGAAGGCCGATCTGGACGCGCTGCAGAACCTGGATTTCCTCTGCGGCCTGCATGGCCGCCGCCTGCGCCAGCTGCCTTCCAACGCACTGGCGATGGTCGGCCTGGGCGGCTACGAAGAGGTGCTGGCGCGGCAGCTTTCCGCAGGCCAGAAGAAGCGCCTGTCGCTGGCCCGCCTGTGGCTGTCGCCGGCGCCGTTGTGGCTGCTGGACGAGCCCTACGCCAACCTGGACCTGGACGGCATCAACCTGGTCAACCGGATGATTTCGGCCCACCTGCGCGATGGCGGTGCCGCACTGGTGACCACCCATGGCGCCTACGCCGCGCCGCCGGTGCAGACCCGGATGCTGGTCCTGGCGGGACGCGGCGCATGAACGCTCCCTCCCTGCTCCAGGCCGGTACTGCGCTGCTGGTCCGCGACCTGCGCCTGCTCTGGCGGCGGCGCGGCGACGCCTTCCAGCCGGCCCTGTTCGCGTTGCTGGTGGTGGTCCTGTTCGCCCTGGCCCTGGGCGGCGAAGGCCAGGCGCTTGCCCGGGTCGCACCGGCGGTGCTATGGGTCGCGGTGCTGCTGGCCGGCCTGCTTTCGCTGGACACTCTGTTCCGCGGCGACGCCGAGGATGGCTCGCTGGAACAGTGGATCCTGGCCCCGGTGCCGCTGGCCTGGCTGGTCGCCGTGCGGGTCCTCAGCCACTGGCTGACCACGGCGCTGCCGCTGATCGTGGCCGCGCCCTTGCTGGGCGAGCTGCTGCACCTGCCGCGCCCGCAACTGGGCGTGCTGATGGCCTCGCTGCTGCTGGGCACCCCGCTGCTCAGCCTGCTCGGCGCGGTGGTGGCGGCGCTGACCGTGGGCATGCGCCGTTCCGGCATCCTGGTGGCGCTGCTGGCCCTGCCGCTGTACGTGCCGGTCCTGGTCTTCGGCGCCGGCAGCGTGGCCGCCAGCGCCCAGGGCCTGGACGCGGGTGGCGCCCTGCTGATGCTGGGCGCCGGCCTGGTGCTTGCCGCGGTGTTGGCGCCGCTGGTCGCCGCCGCGGCGATCCGGATCTCGCTGAACTGATCGGCACGGCGCGGGCGCAAAGGGCCGCCGTGCAAGGCCTGTTGCTGTGGCTGCATGGCCGCCGGCGACCGCGAGCGACGGGCCCGGCGCATGCAATCCAACATTCCAGCGTCCGGATGGCTCAAAATAGCGGCCTGTATCCAGTCAGTGCGAGCACGGAAGGCCTCGCCGCCCTCCACTTCGAGCGAATGATCCGATGTCCAGAATGAATCCGGTGGTGCGCTGGTTCCACCTGTTGGGTTCACCCCCCTATTTCGACCGCTTCGCCGCGCGCTGGGCGCCGTGGTGCTACCTGGCGGCGGTGCTGCTGATCGGCCTGGGCCTGTGGCAGGCGCTGTTCGTGGTCCCGGCCGATTACCAGCAGGGCGACAGCTTCCGGATCCTGTACATCCACGTCCCCGCCGCCTGGATGAGCATGTTCGTCTTCGGCCTGATGGCGTTCTACGCGGCCATCGCCCTGATCTGGCGGATCAAGCTGTGCGAGATCCTGGCCATGGCCTGCGCCCCGGTCGGCGCCGCCTTCACCGTGATCACCCTGGCCACCGGTTCGATCTGGGGCAAGCCCATGTGGGGCACCTGGTGGGACTGGGATCCGCGCCTGACCACCGAACTGGTGCTGCTGTTCCTGTACCTGGGGGTGATGGGCCTGTACAACGCCATCGACGACCGCCGCGCCGCAGCCCGCGCCGCCGGTCTGCTGGCCATCGTCGGCGTCGCCCTGCTGCCGGTGATCCGTTATTCGGTGGTCTGGTGGAATTCGCTGCACCAGGGCCAGACCATCCGCCTGTTCGGCGAGTCGAGCATGGATCCGAGCATGGTCGCGCCGCTGGTCCTGATGGTCGTGGCAACCAAGTTCTGGTTCGCCGGTTCGTTGCTGGCCCGCGCCCGCGCCGACAACCTGCGCCGCGAGTCGGCCAAGGACTGGGTGGCCAAGCTGGCCGGAGCGCGACCATGAGCTACCTCGACTACGTGATCGGCGCCTACGCGGTGTTCGCCGCGGTGCTGCTGTGGGACTTCGTGGTCCCGCGCCTGCAGGTCCGCCGCCAGTTGCGCGCCGTGCGCCTGCGCAAGGCCCGCGAAGCCAAGTCTTCCCAACCCCTGGAGCTGACGCGATGAATCCCCTCCGTCGCCGCCGCCTGCTGCTGTTGCTGCTGCTGGTCGTGGCCGCCGCCATCGCCACGACCCTGGTGGTCATGGCCCTGCAACGCAACGTCGCCTACCTGTACACGCCGGTGGAGGTGCTGCGCGGCGAGACCGGCGCC
>SEHC01000243.1 GCA_004173415.1 Lysobacteraceae bacterium | reverse complement strand
CGGTTGACCTCGCTGGCAATGGATTCAGGCCCGGTTATGATGCCGGAAAGGGCGCAGTGCCCCGGGAGAGCGTGGATGAGCGACGGTTTCGTGGCCTTGTACATCTTCATGCTGGCGGCCATCGCCGGCCATGTGATCATCTCGCGGGTACCGGTGATCCTGCATACCCCGCTGATGTCGGGCTCCAACTTCATCCATGGCATCGTCCTGATCGGGGCCATGATCGTGCTGGGCCACGCCGACACCACGCTGGAAAAGGTCATCGGATTCGTCGCCGTGCTGCTGGGCGCCGGCAATGCGGCCGGTGGCTACGTGGTGACCGAACGCATGCTGGACATGTTCAAGTCCTCGAAGAAACCCGCCGACAAGGCCGGGGCCAGGCCATGAGCTGGATCACCCCGGATGTGCTCTCGACGTTCGTCAAGCTGAGTTACCTGGTCGCCGCCACGCTGTTCCTGCTTGGATTGCAGCGCATGGCCTCGCCGATGACCGCGCGCAGCGGCATCCGCTGGGCCGGGCTGGGCATGCTCATCGCCACTGCGGCCACCTTCCTGCTGCCCGAGTTGCACAACCATCTGCTGATCTTCACCGCGGTGGCCATCGGCACCGCCGCGGCCTGGATTTCCGCCAATCGCGTGGCCATCACCGACATGCCGCAGATGGTGGCGCTGTACAACGGAATGGGTGGCGGCTCGGCCGCCGCGATCGGCGCGGTGGAGCTGTTGCGCTATTCGGCGCAAGGCGGCTCGCCGTCGCGGATCACCCTGGTGCTGGCGGTGATCGGCGCGCTGATCGGCGCGGTCTCGCTGTCCGGCTCGATCATCGCCTGGGCCAAGCTCGACGGGCGCATGGACAAGCGCTACACCTTCGCCGGCCAGCAGTGGTTCAACCTGGCGGTGGCGGTTGCCGCGGTGATACTCGGCGGCCTGGCGATCTGGACGCTGGGCACGCCCTGGATCGTCGCGTTCTTCATCACCGCCCTTGCCCTGGGCGTGCTGATGACGCTGCCCATCGGCGGCGCCGACATGCCGGTGGTGATTTCGCTGTACAACGCGTTCACCGGCCTGGCCGTCGCCTTCGAAGGCTACGTGCTGGGCATCGAGACCCTGATCATCGCCGGCATGATGGTGGGCGCCGCCGGCATCCTGCTCACCCGCCTGATGGCCAAGGCGATGAATCGTCCGATCAGCGGCGTGCTGTTCTCCAGCTTCGGCGGCGGCAGCGGCGAGATGCAGGAGATCAGCGGCTCGCAGAAGCCGATCGAGGCCGGCGACGTGGCCGCGATGATGGCCTTCGCCGAGCGCGTGGTGATCGTGCCGGGCTACGGCCTGGCGGTGGCCCAGGCCCAGCACAAGATCTGGGAGCTGGCCCAGCGGTTGATGGATCGCGGGGTCAAGGTGAAGTTCGCCATCCATCCGGTGGCCGGGCGCATGCCGGGGCACATGAACGTGCTGCTGGCCGAGGCTGGGGTGCCCTACGACCTGATCGCGGACATGGACGACGTCAATCCCGAGTTTCCCAATACCGACGTATCGCTGGTGATCGGCGCCAACGACGTGGTCAACCCGGTCGCGCGGACCGATCCTGCGAGCCCGATCTACGGCATGCCGATCCTGGACGTGGTCGACTCCAGGAACACCATCGTGATCAAGCGCGGCAAGGGCACCGGCTTCGCAGGCATCGAGAACGCCCTGTTCTATGCCGACAACACGCGCATGTTGTACGGCGATGGCGCGGAGATGGCTTCGGCCCTGGTCAGCGAGTTGAAGGCGCTCGACGGCGGCCACTGAGGCTCCGCTGCGGGGTCGGGATCCGGCCCCGCGGCAAGCTCAACGCGCGGCCAGCGCCGCGGTCGGCAGCGCGATCGCCATCCATACCAGGTCGGCGGTGCCGTTGGCCAGGCCGGTGAGCGTCCACGCGTAGCCGAAGCCCATCTTCAAGGCCGAGTCGAACGGGTCCAGGCCGAGGCTGGCGCCGATGTGCGCGGCGGCGATGCCCCAGTTGACCAGGGCAATCAGCAGCAGCGTCGCCGCCGTGGCCCAGGCCATGCGGGCCCAGCCACGCTGCATTCCGCCCAGGCGCAGCATCAGCGCCGACATCAGCGCGGCGGCGACCGCCATCCAGCCGCAGGCGCGGCCCAGATAAAGGGAAAGAAGGATCCAGCAGACCGCGAGCAATGCCCCGCCAAGGATCAGCATCAGCGGCGCAAGCCAGCGCGCCGGACGGGGATGGGGAATGGTTTCTTGCATCGGGGCTCCGCGGTGATCGCACAAGGATACTGTGCGCTCGTCCCGGCGCGGTGATGGCGCCTGCGTGTCCATGCCCTCCAGGCGCGGGCCCGCGGCGGCGGCAAGCGGGGCTGCGGGCGGCCATGCGGGTTCGCCTCGCGACGCAAAATCGGCTGCCTGCCCGCGCCGGAAACAACCGTTCCGTTGCCGTAGGATGTGGCGCAGGGTCGCCCTGTCGCGGCAACCGGCAGGGCGGGGAGAAGCCTTGCCGGAACGCCGTGCACGGTGCGTTTCAATCGCTCAGCAGGAGCCAGCAGTGCGCCCAATCCAGGAATCCACGCCGCGATCGCCGGCGCGTCGCCGCCTGCTCAAGGCCCTCGTCGTGGTCGCGGCCGGCGTCCCCTTCGCCAGTCGTCCCGGATGGCTGCACGCCACCCCTATGCCCTCCGGATCAAGCGGATCACGATTGCTGTTTCCGCAATCGGTGGCTTCCGGCGACCCGCGCCCCGACCAGGTCCTGCTGTGGACGCGCTCACCTGCGGCGGCAGGCGAAGACGTGCCGCTGCGCCTGCAGGTCGCCGACGATCCCCGGTTCCTGCAACTGCGGGTCGAGCGCGAGCTGGTGGCGCGTGCGGAAGCCGATCACTGCCTTCGGGTCAGGGTGCAGGGACTGCAGCCGGGCCGCGCCTACCACTATCGCTTCCTGCGCCGCGAAGGGCAGGAATGGGTGGCTTCGGCCGCCGGGCGCACCCGCACCGCGCCGCCGGCCGACGCGCCGACCCCGGCGATGAAGTTCGCCTTCATCAGCTGCCAGGATTACGGCGGGGTCGCGATCTGGGACGACCACGAGTTCAGCGACGACTGCTGGCAGGACCAGGCCGCGTACAGCAATGGCCGCCGCGACGATGGCGACCGGCAACGCCGGCGCAATGCCGAACAGGCCTACTTCGAATACATGCCGGTCGATGTCGAGGTCGGCGGCGCCGGCGATGACGGGGTGCTGGCGATCGATGCCGAACGCCTGCATCCGCACACGCGGATGTGGCGCGCGCTGGATTTCGGACGCGACCTGCGCCTGATGCTGCTCGACTACCGCAGCCAGCGCCCGGACCATCCGATTCCGGAGGATGCCTTTCCCGGCGCGCTGGCCTACGACCAGCAAGCCCTGCAGCGCCTGCTTCCCACCCTGGGACTGGACTACGCGACCCTGGCGCCACAGCTGCTGCCCTACCTGGACCTCGCCGACGAGGCCTGGAAGCACCTGCGCAAGCCCTTGCGCCGCGCCCTGGCCAGCGCCTACGCCGGCGAGGGGCTGGACAGGCGCGCCGCGCTGCTTCGGGCCCAGGCCTTGAGCCAGGCGCCGATGGCCCTGATGGTGGTGCGCGACATCCTGCAGCGCTACAACGCGGCGGTGCCGGCGCTGATGGAAGTGGAGCTGCCTGCGGCCGACGGCGACCATCGGCGTGGCCTGCCGTGGCTGGCGCTGGGCAAGCAGAAGCTCTTCAGCCACGTCGGCAGCCGCTACCTGGTGACCAAGGAAAGCTATGAACTGCTGCTCGCCCTGCGTGAAGCGGAAGGCAGGCTGCCGCTGGCGCTGGGCCGGGAACAGCAGTCCTGGCTGCTGGAACAGCTCGCCACCAGCGCCGCGCGCTGGAAGGTGGTGGCCAGCTCGGTGTCGATGACCTCGATGGTGTTCGACCTGGCGCGTCCGCAATTGCAGGCGCCGGCGCTGATGCAGCGGAAGTTCTACCTCAACGTGGACCAGTGGGATGGCTTCGGCCGGCAGCGCGACGCCCTGGTCCAGGCGATGGACCAGGCCGGCGGCGCGGTGGTGCTGTCCGGCGACATCCATGCCGGCTTCGCAACGCAGCTTTCGCCGCGCACGGTCGAGTTCACGGTGCCGGCGGTGTCTTCGCAGACGCTCAGGGACATCCTCGCCGGCAGCGCCCAGGACGATCCGGCCACCGCCGACACCGCCAGGCGGCTGGTCGACACGCTGGATGAAGTGCTTGCCGATGGCGAGGCGCGGATCCGCTACGCGCAAGCCAGCCGGCATGGTGCGGGGCTGGTGGAAATCGGCGCCGACGGGCAATGGAAGGCGAGCTTCATGGAATTGCCGGCGGAAACCTGCCTGACCTGCCTGTACCAGGAACCGGAGGCCTTGCAGGCGCAGCTGAAACGCGTCGGGTTCGGGGTCGGCCCCGAGTCGCGCCGCCTGCGGGTCCTGGCCGGCGAAGCGGCCGCACCGGCCGCTGTGGGCGAGCCAGGCTGAAGAAACCTTCTTCGCCGGACCGGACCGGGCGCGACGGCAGAGGCCATCGCGCCCGGTCCGCCGGGATCAGAACTTCCCGGTCAGGGTCACGCCGTACATGCGGGATGCGCCGGGGATCAGGGTGGGAATGCCGAAAATCAGGCCGGTGTTGCCGGCATCGATGATGTATTTCCGGTCGGTCAGGTTGTTGCCCCAGAGCGTCACGTCCCAGCGCGGGTTGAAGCGAACCCCGGCGCGCAGGTTGAACAATCCGTAGGCACCTTCCTCCAGCGCCAGTCCGGTCAGTGGATCGGGATCGTTCGAGTCCTCGAAGAACATCTGCGAACGCCAGTTGTAGCTCGGCCGGACGAAGATGCTGCGCCCGCCGGAAAGCGGCAGGTTCCAGTCCAGTCCGACGGTGAAGCTGTTCTCCGGGGTCATGCGGAAACGGTTGCCGGCGAGCTCCTGGTAGGTACCGTCCTCGTTGAACGCATTGAATCCGGCATCGATATAACTGTAGTTGAGGAAGCCGCCCAGGTCGGGGCTGAAGCGGGCGAACAGCGAAGCCTCGAACCCCAGCGCGTGGGCGCGACCGGCGTTGATGGTCTCGTACTCGGGCGGAGGATTGTCGTTGGCGACCGAGGCCTGGAAGTTGGTGTAGTCGTAGTAGAACAGGGACAGGTCGTAGGACAGGCTGCCGGTGGGAGTGGCACCTTTCAGCCCGACTTCGTAGCTCCACAGGATTTCCGCCGGGATCTCCTCGATGATCTCCTCGGGGTCCGGATTGGCGCCCTCGCGCCGGTACTCGATGCTGATCATGTTGGGACGGCGGCCGCGTGACACGCTGGCGTAGGCATTGACATCGTCGTTGATCTGCCAGCCCAGGACCGCACGGCCCACCCACGAATTCCAGCTCCCATCCCGGCTGATGCGCCCATCGGTGGGGTTGTAGAGCACGTTGAAACAGGGCGACAGCAGGGGCTGGCAGTTGGGCACGGTGTTGGCGGAGAGGAAGTAGCCGATGCTGGTGAAGTTGCCTTCGTCGGCGTGGTAGCCGTAGGTGACCTTTTCGCGCGTGCCGCGTGCGCCAAGGGTCAGGCTCCAGCGGTCGCTGAACCTCCATGTGCCATCGGCGAAGATCTCGTAGGAACGGACCTGCACGTCGTTTCCGAAGGTCTCGAAATGGTCCGGATTCAGCGGTACCAGTCCCCCGACCAGCGATTCCTGGCTGATGTTCGGGGTGCCGTCGGGATTCAGCAGTGGAATGATCGGCAGGAAGGGGAAGATCGCGTTGGCGCGCGGCGAGAGCAGGGCATACAGCTGGCGTTCGTCGGTCTGGTAGAGCAGGTCGCGGCTTGCGCTCTCGTCGAAGAACGAGGCGCCGGCGAAACCGGTGAAGGCGCCGCCGTTGTCGAAGTTGAAGCGGAACTCCTGGCTGAACTGGTTGCCCCAGGCATGCTCGTCGAACTCGATCAGGTCCGCCTGCGAGCCATCCGCATCGAACTTGTCGAGGCCGTCGTAACGGCGCCAGCCGGTGATCGTGGACAGGCTCCAGTTCTCGTTGATGCCGAAATCGCCGAGCAGGGTCGCACCGTACACCTCGCGGTCCGTGCCCAGGCCCTCGCCGCGCTGCGAATTGGCGACGTAGGGGTCCAGGCTGCCCTGTGCATTGGGGATGACCATGCTGCGGAAGGCGGTGCCCGGAGGCTGGTCCTTCTGGTAGTTCAGGATCAGGTCCAGGCCGCTGGTTTCACCCACGTTGAGGTGGAAGGCGGCGCGCAAGGCGCGCGTGTCCTTGCCCTGCAGCGTGCCGCCATCGAGGTTTTCCACATAGCCGTCGCGCTTCTCGTAGAACGCGGCTACCCGGCCCTGCAGGTTCTCGCTCAGGTCGGTGTTGTAGTAGCCGGTGAACTTCTCCTGGTTGAAATTGCCGAAGCCCACCTGGAAACCGCCTGAAGTGCCGGTCCGCGCCTTGTTCTGGATGAAGTGGATGGCGCCGGTCTCGGCGGCGCGGCCGAACAGGGTGCCCTGCGGGCCGCGCAGGACCTCCACGCGCTCCATGTCGAACATCTCCACCGACGAGCCGCGCGAACGGCTGATCGACACGCCGTCCTGGAACAGCGAGATGCGCGGCTCCTGGGTCGGGTCGTCCAGGTCGGCGGTGATGCCGCGGATCGAGATGCTGGGATTGCTGACGCTCTGGGTCTGGATTTCCAGGCCCGGGACCAGGGTGCCCAGGTCGCCGTAGTCGTTGATGCCGTTGGCCTGGAGGAATTCGCCCGAATAGGCATTGATGGAGATCGGGACTTCCTGGATCTGCTGTTCGCGCTTCTGCGCGGTCACGGTGATGCGGTCCAGGTCGGTGGCTTCGACTTCGGCCTCCTGGGCGTGGGCGGCCGGGCTCAGGGCGATGGCCAGCGCGAGGAACAGGGCGGCGCGCGGGATCTCGCCATGGATGGGCAGGGACTGGGTCCGGGGCATGCGGGTTCTTCTCCCGGGGAGCTTGGTCAAAGGCCGTGGATCCGGTCCTCCCCAGGCCGGAACACACAGTTGCCGGACCTTTGTAACCCGGCGGC
>SEHC01000242.1 GCA_004173415.1 Lysobacteraceae bacterium | reverse complement strand
CCGACCACATACAGCAGGAACCGCATGCCCTGGCGCAGGCCCATCAGCAGGTGGCCGGCCTCGTGCACCGCGATCACCGCCAGCACCAGGAGGGGCAGCGCGAGCAGGTCCCAGGCGGAGAGGGCGTCGAGCACCGTCTTCAAACCGCTGTCCGATGCGGACGGGCCGCGTCCCAGAACAAAGCCGAGCAGGTAGCCCAGCACGCCACCACCCAGCAGCATGCCCAGGAAAAGCGCGGGCGCTTTCCAGCCCGCCGCCTGTTTGCGCGCTCCGGAAGCGTTCTGATCGCGTGGTGGCACGGAGCGGCTTCCCTGTCCGGCGAGGATCCGGCATCGGCGCCGATGCTACGCAGCGCCTCGGCACGCGACAACCCAACTCCCGTCAGGGCACGCGTCGCCCGGAATGCGGTGCCTACTTGCTGCTGACGTACTTCTCGCGCCGGATCTGCGGGATCGGCAGGCCATCGGCTTTCAGCTGTTCGAAGCAGGCATCGACCATGTTCGGATTGCCGCACAGGTAGGCGATGTCGGTGGCGGCGTCGGGCGCGAACTCAGCCAGGAACTGCTGCACGTAGCCGTGGCGCACGTCGGCATGTGCCTGCGCGGGCAACTCGCGCGAGAAGCACGGGACGAAACGGAATTGCGGGTGGCGGTCGGCGAAGGCGCGGAAGTCGTCGCCGTACAGCAGTTCCTCCGGCGTGCGCGCGCCGAACAACAGCACCACTTCGATGCCGCGCTCGGCGATCAGCTTCTCCACCTGCGGCAGCATCGCCCGGTACGGGGTCACCCCGGTGCCGGTGCCGATGAACAGATAGCGCCGGTTGGCATCGCCGGGCATCAGGCAGAAGCGGCCGTAGGGGCCGCTGGCATCGAGGCGGCCGCCGATCTCGAGGCCCTCGAACAGCGCGGTGGCCGCGCCGCCGGGCACGTAGCTGACCGCGATCTCCACGCCGTCGCCGGCGCCCATGGCGTGGTCGTGGATCGTGGCCAGTGAATAACTGCGCTTGGCCGCGGTGCCGTCGGCGTAGGTGAAATGGACCTGGATGAACTGACCGGGGATGAAGTCCAGTGGTTGGCCGTCGTCGCGGGTGAACACGTAATGGCCGACGGAAGGCGCCAGCATGCGGCGTTCCACCAGCTTGAGCGGGAAATGGACGATGGCCAAGGCGGTACCGGGAACACTCTGCTGCCAGGGCCATGCCCGGCGGGACGCCTATAATAAGCGCTTGTCTACTTACAAGCGCCCCTTGCGGCGCCGCAAGGCACCCATGCTCCCCCAGGCTGTTGCTTCTTCGTCCGTGCCCGCGCTTGCCGTCAGCGACCTGCGCAAGACCTACGACAATGGCGTGCAGGCGCTCAAGGGCGTCTCCCTTCAGGTCGCCCCCGGCGACTTCTTCGCCCTGCTCGGCCCCAACGGCGCCGGCAAGTCGACCCTGATCGGGATCGTCAGCTCGCTGGTCAACAAGAGCGCCGGCGAGGTCGAGGTATTCGGCACCGACCTGTCGCGCAACCGCAGCGCGGCGATGCGCCTGCTCGGCCTGGTGCCGCAGGAACTGAACTTCAACATGTTCGAGAAGCCGCGCGACATCCTGGTCAACTACGCCGGTTTCTACGGCATTCCCCGCGCCGAGGCCCTGGCCAGGGCCGAGCAGGAGCTCAAGCGCGCCCAGCTCTGGGACAAGGCCGACAGCATGTCGCGCACCCTGTCCGGGGGCATGAAACGGCGGCTGATGATCGCCCGGGCGATGATGACCCGGCCGCGGCTGCTGATCCTGGACGAGCCCACCGCCGGTGTCGACATCGAGATCCGCCGCGGCATGTGGAAGACGCTGAAGGAAATCAACGCGGCCGGCACCACCATCATCCTGACCACCCATTACCTGGAAGAGGCCGAGAGCCTGTGCCGGAACCTGGCGATCATCGACCGCGGGGTCATCGTCGAACAGGGACCGATGCGGGAGCTGCTGGCCAAGCTGGACGTGGAAGGCTTCATCTTCGACATCGACGGTCGCCTGCCGGCGTCGTTGCCGCTGATCGAAGGCGCCACGCTGCTGGCCACCGACGACCATACGCTGGAGCTGGACATGCCGCGGGCCATGGATCTCAACCGGGTCTTCGCCGCGCTGAACGACGCCGGCATCCGGGTGCGTTCCATGCGCACCAAGAGCAACCGGCTGGAGGAGCTGTTCGTACGCCTGACCGGCGACGAGGCCGCGGCCAAGCGGGAGCAGGCGGCATGAACCTGGCCCCGGAGCAGGACGTGCGCAGCGCACTGCAGAAAAACTTCGTCGCCCTGGGCACCATCGTCCGTCGCGAGATCAACCGGATCCTGCGCATCTGGGGCCAGACCCTGGTGCCGCCGGCGATCACCATGACCCTGTACTTCCTGATCTTCGGCGGCCTGATCGGTTCGCGGGTGGGCAGCATGGACGGGATCAAGTACATGGACTTCATCGTCCCCGGGCTGGTGATGATGAGCGTGATCCAGAACAGCTACGGCAACATCTCCTCCAGCTTCTTCGGGGCCAAGTTCGGCCGCCACATCGAGGAGCTGCTGGTCAGCCCGATGCCCAACTGGGTGATCCTGGGCGGCTATGTCGCCGGCGCGGTGCTGCGCGGGCTGATGGTCGGGGCGATCGTGCTGGTGATCGCGATGCTGTTCACCAAGGTGCGGGTGCCGCATCCGTTCATCACCTTCAGCACCGTGCTGCTGGGCGCGACGATCTTCTCGCTGGCCGGCTTCATCAACGCGGTGTATGCGAAGAAGTTCGACGACGTGGCCATCGTGCCGACCTTCATCCTGACCCCGCTGACCTACCTGGGCGGCGTGTTCTATTCGGTCAAGCTGCTGCCGCCGTGGGCCGAGGCGGCCACCCATGCCAACCCGATCTTCTACATGGTCAACGCCTTCCGCTATGGCCTGCTGGGCAGCAGCGACGTGCCGGTGTGGGTGGCGTATGCGCTGATGCTTGGCTTCGTGGTCGCGCTCGGTGCGCTGGCGCTGTGGCTGCTGAAGCGCGGCGTGGGCTTGCGCAGCTGAGCGGCCGGCGGGTCGCCGTGTTCGGGTTCCTCGGGGTTCGATGATGCGGATACTGGTGCTTGGTGCCGGCGGGACCGGCGGTTATTTCGGCGGCCGGCTCGCCCAGTCCGGCGCCGACGTCACCTTCCTCGTGCGCGCGGGACGCGCGGAGCAGCTGGGGCAGCATGGCCTGCAGATCCGCAGCCCGCTCGGCAATGCCGATTTTCCTGTAGCGCACGTGCTGGCCGAGGAGCTGGCGGCTTGGTCGGAACAGACGCCCTTCGACCTGATCCTGCTCAGCTGCAAGGCCTACGACCTGGACAGTTCGCTCGCCGCCATCGCCCCGGCGGTCGGTGACCGGACCACGGTCCTGCCGATCCTCAACGGCCTGCTCCACTACGCCGAACTGGATGCCCGCTTCGGCCGGCAACGCGTGCTCGGCGGGCTGTGCTTCATCAGCGCGACCAAGGGCGCCGACGGCGAAGTGCTGCATCTGGGCAAGCCGGCCTCGATCACGTTCGGCGAGCGCGACGGCGACCCCGGCAGCGCCCGTGTGCGCGGTTTCGCCGCACTCTGCCGGAAGGCCGGGCTCGACCACCTGGCCGCCACCGACATCGACCAGCAACTCTGGAACAAGTACAGCTTCCTCACCACGCTCGCGGCCGGCACCTGCCTGATGCGCGCCGATGTGGGCACGATCATCGCGGGCGAGGGCGGCGACGGATTGATGCGGGCGTTGTATCGCGAGTGCGTGGCGGTCGCCGAAGCGGCCGGACACGCGGTGGCCGAAGACACCCGCGCGGTCGCGCTGGCCACGCTGACCCAGGCCGGATCACCGGTGAAAGCCTCGATGCTGCGCGACCTGGAAGCCGGGCAGCGCGTGGAAGCGGCGCACATCGTCGGCGACATGCTGCATCGCGCGCAGGCGGCCGGACTGGCTACGCCGCTGCTCGCTGCCGCGTGGTGCCACCTGCAGGCCTACGAG
>SEHC01000241.1 GCA_004173415.1 Lysobacteraceae bacterium | reverse complement strand
CTCGAGCGCATCCAGGAACAAGGCTACGTTGGCGGCATCGTCGGTCAGCGGTGCCACGGTGAACGCATCGCCGGCGTAGGCCACCAGCGCCACCTGTCCGCCGCTGCGTTCGCGCAGCAAGGTCGCGATCTTGGCCCGCGCCTGCAGCAGGCGCGAAGGCGGCAGGTCCGAGGCGGCGATGCTGGTGGACAGGTCGAACGCGATCACCAGCGGCGCCTGCGACTGCCACAGCGGCTGTTCCTCCTGCCGCCAGCTCGGTCCGGCCAGCGCCAGCACCGCCAGGACCCACCCCAGGGCGCCCAGCCACGCGCCGCCGCGTCCGGTCCTGCCGCCGGCTTCCAGCAGGTGCGGCAACAAGTGCGCATCGACGACGCCGCGCCAGGCATTGTCGCGCCGTTGCCGACCACGCCACAGCAGCCAGAGCAGCGGCAGCCCCAGCAGGCCCCACAGCCAGTGCGGGCGCATGAAGTGCAGCATTTCCCAGCCGGCGCTCATCGCAGCCGCCCTGGCAGCAGGAAGGCCAGCAGTGCGGCCAGCAAGGCCCCGGCCAACGGCCACCAGTAACGTTCCATGCGCGGCCGCACGCGCTGGCCTTGCTGCCGGACCGGCTCGATGCGGTCGAGTTCGGCATAGATACCGGCGAGCTCTTCGGTATCGCGCGCGCGGAAGGACTGGCCGCCGGTCTGCAGTGCGATCTGTTCCAGGGTCGTCTCGTCGACGTCATCGCCCGCGCCTGGCATCGGCAGGGACAGTCCGAACAGGGACACCCGGCCCGAGCCGCCGAAGGCGATCGTATGCACGCGCACGCGTTCGGACCTGGCCAGTTCCGCCGCCTTCAGGGGTTCGAGCACGCCGGCGGTGTTGACCCCGTCGGTCAGCAGGATCAGCACCCGCTGTCCCTGGGGTTGCTCACGCAGGCGTTTCACCGCCAGGCCGATGGCATCGCCGATCGCGGTGTCCTGTCCGGCCAGTCCGACCACGCTGTCGCGCAACTGGTCGCGCACCGAATCGCGATCCTGGGTCAGCGGTGTCAGTGCATAGGCGCGCTGTCCGAACACCAGCAGGCCCACCCGGTCGCCCGCACGGCGATCGAGGAAATCGGCCAGCACGGCCTTGGCGGCGGTCAGGCGATCCACCACCTCGCCGCCCAGTTCCATGTCCGGCTCGCTCATGCTGCCGGACAGGTCCACCGCCAGCATCAGGTCGCGCCCGCTGTGCGGCGGCGCCACCGCTTCCCCCAGTTGCTGCGGACGGGCGGCCGCCGCGCACAGCAGGAACCAGGCCAGCCAGGCGAACGCGGCCCAGCGCAACCGGCGCGGTCGACCGGCGCGTCCGGCGATCGCCTGCAAGCGTGCTCCGTAGGGAACGCGGAGCGCGGCCGAAGTGCCGCGACGCGGCGGCAACAGCCAGGCCGCCAGCCACGGCAATGGGAAGACCAGCCACATCCACGGCCAGGCGAAGCCGCCGAAGACCTCCCACAGCGCCTGCCACGGCGATCCTTCCATCATGGCCGCGTCATCCAGTCCAGGAAGCGCTGACGCGCGATGCGCGCCAAGGCCTCGTACTCGGCCGGATCGACCTCGCGGCGGAAGCCACCCTCGGCCAGCAGGCGTCCGGGGCCTGCGAGGAATACGGGCGTTTCCAGTCCCTGGTCGAGGAACCGCAACCAGTCGTCGCCCTGCAGCCGATCGGCGCGCGCATCCCGGCGCCGCGACGCGCGCCGCAGCAATTCGGACATCGCCGCGATCCGCTCCGGCGCGCCGCCAGCCGCAGCCACGGCCTCATCAAACAGTTGCTGCATGGCCACACGCCTGCGCCTGTTCCACCAGGCCCTGCCCAGCACCACCGCGCCCAGCAGCAACAGGGCGCCGATTACCCACCACCAGCCTGGAGCGGGCGGCCACCAGGACGGCGTCGCCGGCAGGTGGACGTCCCGCAGCACGAGTTCGGCACCCTGCATCAGGCGACCTGCGATTGCGCGCGCCCCAGCAGCGGCAGCCATGCCTCGCTGGGTGCGTCGCCCTGCAGTGAATAAACCCGTACGCCGCGGCGTGGCAGGGATTCGAGGGCCCGTTCGACCGGACCCATGAATTCATCCCGCCAGCGTTGGCGCTGCCCGCCATCGCCGAGGTCGAGTTCGATGCGCTGGCCCGAGGCCATGAACGGCAGGAGTTGCCTGGGTGGTTCGCTTTCCAGTGCGTCGGTCAGCAGCAGCACCACCACCTCGTGGTGGGCCGCCAACGCCGGCCAGCGGGACTCGGGCAAGGCGGCGATGCTGCGCGCATCGGCCAGCACCAGCAATCGCGATCCCGGTCGCAACAGGCGCGCGGCATGGTCCAGGGCCACGGCAAGCCCGGCATCCTCCGCCGGCGGCTGCGAATACCAGCGCACCAGCGCATCCAGCACCCGCAACGCACCGCGCGCACCCGACGCCGGCGGCACCGGCGCTTCGTGGTGGCTGCCGCGCAGGATGGCGACCCGATCGCCGTCGCGGATCGCCGTCCAAACCGCCACCGCCGCAGCCCGCGCGGCCTGGACCGACTTGAACCGCACACGCGTACCGAAATAGAGCCCCGGCGCGGTATCGGCGACGATCAGGCTCAGGCGTTCGCGTTCGGCCTGGAACAGCTTGGTATGGGTGCGGCCGCTGCGCGCGGTCAGGCGCCAGTCGATATGGCGGACATCGTCGCCGGCCACGTACTCACGCGACTCGGCGTACTCCATGCCACGTCCGCGCACGTTTGACTGGGCCGGACCGGCCACGCCGTGCCGGCCCTTGCGCGGCGGGGGCCGGCGCTGCGCGGTGGCACGCAGGGCGACCAGTTCGGCCAGCGTCGGCTTCAGTCCATCGCCGGAGGGGGGGCTCATGCCGTCTCGCATGGCCGGGGCTCAGGGCAGCGGCACGACGTCGAGCAACGCCGCCACCAGCCTGTCGCCGTCCCAGCCTTCGGCGGTCGCCTCGTAGCTGGGCAGCACCCGGTGGCGCAACACGTCAGGGGCGATCGCGCGAACGTCATCGGGGGTGACGAAATCACGGCCGGCCAACCAGGCGCGGGCGCGGGCGCAGCGCTCCAGGGCGATGGAGCCACGCGGACTGGCGCCCCAGGCGATGCGCCGCGCCAGTTGCGGGTCGTAGCGCCGCGCATCGCGGGAAGCCAGGACCAGTTCGATGAGGTAGCGCTCGAGTTGCGGGGCCACGTGCAGTTCCAGCACCGCCGCGCGCGCCGCGAATACGTCCTCGATCGGCATGCGCGTGACCGATTCCGACACATGCTGGAGCGTGTCGCGGGCGCGCTCGCGGGCGAGCCTGAGGATCTCGGCCTCGGCCTCGGCTTCGGGGTAGCCGATGCGGACGTGCATCAGGAAGCGGTCGAGCTGCGCCTCCGGCAGCGGGAAAGTGCCCTCCTGCTCGATCGGGTTCTGGGTGGCCATCACCAGGAACAACTGCGGCAGCGGATAGGTATGCCGGCCCACCGTGACCTGGCGCTCGCCCATTGCCTCGAGCAGCGCCGACTGGACCTTGGCCGGTGCCCGGTTGATTTCATCGGCCAGCAATATCGGGTGGAAAATCGGTCCCGGCTGGAATTCGAAGCGGCCTTCCTGCGGCCGCCAGACTTCGGTGCCGGTCAGGTCGGCCGGGAGCAGGTCGGGGGTGAACTGCACGCGGGCGAATTCAGCCTGCAACCGCGACGCCAGGGCTCGAATCGCCGTGGTCTTGGCCAGCCCGGGTGCACCCTCGACTAGCAGGTGTCCATCGGCAAGCAGGGCGATCAGCAGCCGCTCGACCAGCGCAGCCTGGCCAACGATGGCCTGCGACAGAGCTTCGCGCAATTCATGAAACGCCCGGTGCAAGCGGGCGGGTTCCGCGCCACGCGGTTCAATCGCCGGCGTGCGGCCAATATCTGCATCCATCGACGTGGGGTTCCAGCTGGGACACCGGTCGATTCTGACCGATCCAGCCCCGGATGGTTCATGAAGGCGAGGGTCGCGTTCCGTCAGGTTCAGGCGGT
>SEHC01000240.1 GCA_004173415.1 Lysobacteraceae bacterium | reverse complement strand
GTTTCCATGCCGTCCTGGACGGTACCGATGTCCTCGAAGATGCCGTTGACCACCCACATGATCCAGCCGGACATGTTCTCGATCCGGATCACCAGGCCGGTGGACAGGGCGATGGCGCCGGCGCTGATCAGGCCCTGTTGCCACAGCCACAGGCCGAGTCCGGCGGTGACCACCACCAGCAGGCCGTTGAGCACGGTCAGGGTCACGTCCATGCCGGTGGTCATGCGGGTCATGCGCCGCACCTTGGCCACGTTCTCCTGCACCGCTTCGGCCACGTATTGCTCTTCCTGGCGGGTGTGCGCGAACAGCTTCAACGTGGCGATGTTGGTGTAGCCATCGACGATCCTGCCCATCAGCTTGGAACGCGCCTCCGACGCCTTCCACGAGCGCTGCCTGACCCGCGGCACGAAGAACGCCAGCGCGCCGACGTACAGGAACACCCAGGCCACCAGCGGCAGGGTCAGGCGCCAGTCGGCCTGGGCGAACAGCACCAGCGCGCTGCCGGTGTAGACGCTGACGTACCAGAGCGCGTCGACGATCTGCACCGCCGACTCGCGCAGCGACGCGCCGGTCTGCATGATCCGGTTGGCGATGCGCCCGGCGTAGTCGTTCTGGAAGAAGGACAGGCTCTGCCGGACCACGTACTGGTGCTGCTGCCAGCGGATCCGCGCGGTCAGCCCCGGAGTGATCGCCTGGTGCATCAGCAGGTCGCTCAATGCGATCAGCACCGGGCGGGCGACCAGCGCGATGAAGGCCATGAACAGCAGTTCGCGGCCATGCCGGGCGAAGAAATCCGGGGCGGGCGCTTCGCCGGCCAGGTCGACCAGGCGGCCGAGGAAGTCGAACAACGCCACCTCGACCAGCGCGACCACGAATCCCAGCGCGCACATCACCCCGAGCACCGGCCAGGCCTGGCGCAGGTAATGCAGATAGAAGCGCCAGACCCCGGTGGGCGGCGTGCGCGTGTCGGGCTTGCCGAACACGTCGATCAGGGATTCGAACCAGCGGAAGATCATGGCCGCATTATCGATCATCCCGCCGGATGCGCTGTCGACCGCAGCCGCAGCCGCGGCCGGCGCGGCGTCCTAGGCGAGCAGGTCGCGGTTGGCCACCACGATCCCGTTCCGGTCCGCATAGAGCCATTGGCCGGGCTGGAACACGACCCCGGCGAACTCAACCGCAAGCCCCACTTCCCCGAGGCCGCGCTTCTCGGTCTTGACCGGGCAGGCGGCAAGCGCCTTGATTCCCAGCGGCAGCGCGGCCAGCGCTTCGACATCGCGCACGCAACCGTTGAGGACCACACCACTCCAGCCGTTGTCGACGGCCTTTGCCGCCAGCAGGTCGCCGAGCAGCGAGCGGCGCAGCGAACCGCCGCCCTGCACCACCATCACCTTGCCGTGGCCCTCCTCCTCGACCAGCTCGCGCACGCGCGAGTTGTCTTCGAAACAAGCCACGGTGACGATGCGCCCGCAGAACGCGCGACGGCCGCCGTAATCCTGGAACAGCGGCGCGGCCACCGCCACGTCCGCATGCGCATCACAGAGATCGGGGTTGGTCCAGGTCATGCGCGCTCCAGGGTCGGCCTGGCTGCATTCTAGAGCGAGGCCGATGCAGCGCGCCTGCGGCCGCGCATCGTCCCGCGGCCGCCACCGGATCGGCGGGCCGGATCTATACTCGCCGCGACCAGGCCGACCACGCGGAACAGGATGCCAGCCAAGCCAGGATTCCAGCTCGCATGCGCACTGGCCGGCTTGCTGCCGGCGGTCGTGGCGACGGCAGCCAGTGTGCCGCCGCCCCCGCTGCCGCCGGTGCAGGCAGGCGCGGACGCAACCGCGCCGAGGCTGGACCTGCGCTCACGGGAACTGGATCCGCCGCGCTACCCCTCCGAACAGGTGCTTGCCGGCATCTCCGGCACCGTCGTGCTGCTGGTCGACGTGCGCGCGGATGGCTCGGTGGGCAACGTGGCCGTGGAGAAATCCAGCGGCAGCGAAGGCCTGGACGTCGCAGCCCGCGAGGCGGCGCGGGCTTGGCGCTTCGAACCCGGACAGGTGGCCGGCAAGCACACCGTGGGCAGGGTCAGGGTGCCGGTCAGCTTCGACCTGGGCCCGGAGCCGGGCGCACCGCGCCTGGATCCTTCCCTGCCGGTGCCTGCCTGGGACGCCGCCCATCCGGTCCTTACCGGCGTCGCGCAATGCGACCGCTTCTTCAACGCGGTGCTGGCCTGCGTGGAGGGCAAGGTGCCGCCGCAGGCCTTCGATGCGTTGTTGCAGGAGACCGAAAGGACGCGCCGCTCGGTCGAGGGCATGTCCGCGGCCCAGCGCGAGGACACCGCGCAATCCTGCACGGCGGCGATGGCGCGGATCGGCGCCGGCCACGCCGCAGCGGGATGCGGATTCACGCCATGAACCATCGCCACGCCGCAGGATCCTGCCGATGACCCCGCCTTCCCGCCCACGCCGGCCAGCCTCCCCGGAGGATCCGTTCCCCCTCTCTCGCGCAGGTCCGGGCCGCGTGTCGCCGCAGCTGCACATCGGCATCGGGGGCTGGACCTATGTGCCGTGGCGCGGCGGCATGTTCTATCCCGAAGGCCTGGTGCAGCGGCGCGAACTGGAGTACGCCAGCCGCCAGCTGACCTCCATCGAGATCAA
This sequence comes from Lysobacteraceae bacterium, assembly GCA_004173415.1. Lineage (GTDB taxonomy): Bacteria > Pseudomonadota > Gammaproteobacteria > Xanthomonadales > Xanthomonadaceae > Pseudoxanthomonas_A. The sequence continues at coordinate 1,362 of SEHC01000240.1, read as the reverse complement.
CGGCACCTACTACGGCACCCAGAAACCGGCCACCTATGCGAAGTGGCGCGACGAGACGCCCGAGGGCTTCCTGTTCTCGGCCAAGGCGCCGCGCCGGATCATGGAAGCCCGCGACCTGGCCAGGACCGGGGCGCAGATCGAGGACTTCATCGGCGGCATCGTCGAACTCGGCGACAAGCTGGGGCCGCTGGTCTGGCAGTTCGACCAGGGCCAGCGCATCGACCCGGACAAGTTCCGCGAATTCATCGCGCTGTTACCCGACCGGCACGCCGGCCGTCGCCTGCGCCATGCGCTGGACGTGCGCGACCGCGAGTTCGTCGATGCGGACTACCTGGCCCTGGCGCGTTCGCGGGGCATGGCCACCGTGTTCACCGACTCGGACGAATATCCCTCCTTCGCCGACCTCACCGCGGACTTCGTCTATGCGCGGTTGATGCGCTCGCAAGCGAGCCGGGCCACCGGCTACCCCGAATCCGGCCTGGACGAATGGTGCGGGCGCGTGCGCGACTGGGCCGCGGGCGGCGACCCCGCCGACCTGCCGCACATCGGCTCCGTCGCCGCGCCTCGCGGACCGCGCGAGGTTTTCCTGTATTTCATCGGCGCGGCCAAGGAACGCAATCCGGCGGCGGCGATGCGCCTGCTGGAGAAACTTGCCAGCGACTAGGCGTACCTGCCCTCCGGCGGGTTTCCCCATCTCCGGCCACTGCGCGCTCAGTGATCGATGGGCTTGCGGCGCGGCGCGCAGGGGCCGGCCCGCGGCCGCCCCGGCAAGGGTTCGCGGTCGGCACGCTTGCGCAGCGCCGCCTCGTAGGCCATGCGCGCCCATGGCAGCATCGATCGGGCCGATTCCAGCGCTTCGACCGGGGGCGACCAGTAGCTGGTGACCACCGGCTGGCCCTTGCCGAGATAGGTGAAGGGCTCGCCGCCCGCCCGCTCGAAGGCATCGCGACTGGCGGGGTCGGCCTTCAGGAACAGTTCCCCGCCGATGACCAGGCCGATGATGATGCCGTCGTGGTACACGCCCTGGCTACCGAACATGCCGCGCAGGGACACCGGCCCCAGCACGGAGAACAGTTCGCGGAGATGGGAATCGAAGGGTTCACCCACGACGGCTTGCCTCTTGCGTTGGCCAGTGCCTGCCGGCCTGGGCGACAATACTGGCATGCCGATGACCGCGACCACCAAGGCCCAGCTGCAGATCCACTTCTGCGTCCTGCTGTGGGGCTTCACCCCGATCCTTGGCAAGATGATCAGCCTCGCCGCCCTGCCGCTGGTGTGGTGGCGGATGTTGCTGGTGGTGGTTGCACTGGCGCTGGTCCCGCGGGTCTGGCGCGGACTGCGGCTGATGCCGGTACGCCTGGC
>SEHC01000239.1 GCA_004173415.1 Lysobacteraceae bacterium | reverse complement strand
CAGATGCTGGAAGCCGGCGTCCATTTCGGCCACCAGACCCGCTACTGGAACCCCAAGATGGCGCCGTACATCTTCGGCGCCCGCGGCAAGATCCACATCATCAACCTCGAGAAGACCGTGCCGCTGTTCGGCGACGCGATGAACTTCATCTCCGGCGTCGCCCAGAAGCGCGGCACCATCCTGTTCCTCGGCACCAAGCGCAGCGCGCGCGAGCCGATGAAGGAAGAAGCCATCCGCTGCGGCCAGCCGTACATGACCCAGCGCTGGCTGGGCGGCACCCTGACCAACTTCGCCACGGTGAAGAAGTCGGTGGCGCGCCTGAAGGAACTGGAAGCCGGCGAAACCGACGGCACCTTCGAGAAGCTGGTCAAGCACGAAGTGCTGGGCCTGCGCCGCGAGCGCGACAAGCTGGAAGCCTCGCTGGGCGGCATCAAGGAAATGAACCGCCTGCCCGACGCGCTGTTCGTCATCGACATCGGCCATGAGGACATCGCCATCAAGGAAGCCAAGAAACTCGGCATCCCGGTGATCGCGGTGGTCGACAGCAACTACGACCCGGCGCTGGTCGACTACCCGATCCCGGGCAACGACGACGCCATCCGCGCCGTGCAGCTGTACGCACGCGCCGCCGCCGACGCGGTGCTGGAAGGCAAGGCAGCCGCGCCGAACTCGGCCTCGGTCCGCGAAGAGGAATTCGTCGAACTGGGCGCCGACGGCAAGCCGGCCAAGGGTCCGCGCGGCCGCGCGCCGGCCAAGAAGGCCGCCCCGGCAGCCGACGAAGCCGCCGCCGCAGAGTAATCGCGGCGCCAGGCAGCCGCGCCAGGAGGCGCGGCTGCTTCAAATCTGTCGGCCGGGCATTCCCCGCCGTCATCGAAGAGCTGGCGGGTTGACGCCCGCCCTACACGAACAATCGAGGTAATTCCGTGGAAATCACCGCTTCCCTGGTCAAGGAACTGCGCGAGCGCACCGGCGCCGGCATGATGGAGTGCAAGAAGGCGCTCACCGAAAACAACGGCGACATCGACGTCTCGGCCGAGTGGCTGCGCAAGCAGGGCCTGGCCAAGGCCGACAAGAAGGCCGGCCGCGTGGCCGCCGAAGGCCGCATCGCCATGGCCCAGAACGCTGGCCGTGCAGTGCTGGTCGAGATCAACTCCGAAACCGACTTCGTGGCCAAGGACAACAACTTCCTGGCCTTCACCGAGTCGGTCGCCGACGCGGCCCTGTCTTCCGGCGCCGCCGACGCCGAGGCGCTGAAGGTCGCCAAGCTGCCGTCCGGCGAAACCGTCGAGGAATCCCGCGCCGCGGTGATCGCCAAGGTCGGCGAGAACGTGCAGGTGCGTCGCCTGGCCAGCATCGACAGCGCCAACAACGTGGCCGCCTACGTCCACGGCGGCCGCATCGGCGTGCTGGTAGAGGTCAAGGGTGGCGACATCGAGCTCGCGCGCGGCCTGGCCATGCACGTGGCGGCGATGAATCCGCCGTACGTGAAGGCGTCCGACGTCCCGGCCGATTTCGTGGCCAAGGAAAAGGAAATCGAGCTGGCCAAGATGACCGACAAGGACAAGGCCAAGCCGGCCGACATCCTGGAGAAGATCATCGGCGGCAAGATCGCCAAGATCGTCAACGAAGTGACCTTGTACGGGCAGCCCTACGTGCTGGACACCAACCAGAACGTCGAGGCCGTGCTCAAGGCCGCCGGCGCCGAAGTGGTTGGCTTCAAGCGCCTGGCCGTCGGCGAAGGCATCGAGAAGGTGGTTGAGGACTACGCCGCCGAAGTGATGAAGCAGGCCGGCCTGGCCTGACCGTCACTGCAACTGTCCATGGAAAAGCCCGCAAGCGATTGCGGGCTTTTTTGATCTCAGCGGCCGCTGCCAATGCGGATTTTCAGGCGCCCAGGCGCTGCCTGAGTGGCTGAAGGTGCCGCTCGTAGGCGCGCCACTTCGGCGTTTCCTGCACGCTTATCCGCTGGCGCACCTGCACCGCGCTGGCAGTGACGATTCCGCGAGCGCGTGACTCCAGTTGCAGCATGCCCGGATCGAAACCGATGCCCAGGAATTCGCAGGCCCGTCGAGTCTCGGCTTCCGGGTCGCGGGTCAGGCGGGCATAGTCGATGTCGAGGATGCGGCCGGGACAGCGCGCATGCCAGTGCGCCATCAGGCGCCGGTACTGGTTGTGGTAATCGGCCAGTTCCAGTTGGTCGTAGCTGTAGGCGTTGGCCTCGGAAAAAAGTTCGCGCAGGTTGGAGAAGCAGGTCTCAATCGGGTCGCGGACCATGTGCAGGATCCGGGCCTGCGGCAGCGCCTCGCAGATGAAGCCCAGGTTGAGGAAGTTGGATGGCAGCTTGTCGACGAAGAAGCGCTCGCCGCCTAGCCGCCACGCGATGCCGCGCAGGTAACGCCGGCCCACTTCATCGAAATCCGCGGCCGGGGCCAGCTCCGGGATGCGCGCATCCATGACCCCCGCGCAGTGGTGGTCGGTGGCGAAGCGCATCGCGCTGGTGAAATCGTACAACTCGCCCAGGCCCCGCACGTCCGCATGGCCGTCCAGCAACTGCTCCAGCAGGGTCGTCCCGGATCGGTGCATCCCGAGCACGAACACGGGAACGGCGCCATCGACGGTTGCGCTCTTTGATGCGCGGCGCGGACGTGGCGCGAAGCGGTGCAGCCCCTCGAACATGCGCGCAACCTGCGCGGGATCATGGCGCAACGAGGCGCGCTTGACCACGCAGGCCCGGCGCAAGGCCTCCCAGGCTTCGTCGTGGCGGCCCAGGTCGTCCAGCTCCTTGTGCAGGGCGAAGCCGAGCAAGGCCTGGTCCTGTGCGCTGCGCTGCGGCGCCTGGAGTTGCTCCACGATCCGACCGACGTGGTTGTCATCCCGGCTTTGCACTCGCACCTGCGACTGCAACCAGTAGCCCTGGGCCAGTTGCGGCGCGCGCCGCAGCACCCGGGCAAGGTCCTCGCCGGCCTCGCCGAGGCGCCCCAGGAACATCAGCACATGGGCCCGCGACAGCAACGTGGGCGGATATTCCGGATCGCCGCGCCGGGCTTCGTCCAGGAACGCGATCGCCCTGTCCGGCAGTCCGGCGTAGGTCAGCTGGGCGGCGATGGTCACCAGCATCGGGATCGGGATCCGCGACATCGGCAACAACCGGTCGATGCAGGCCAGCATGGTCGGGATCTCGTTGAACGTGCGCAGCCGCGCCAGCAGCTCCTTCACTACCTGCGGCGGGGTGCCCGGCGCCAATGCAGCCTCCAGTGCATGTTCGCGCGCCTGCCGGTAGTGACCGGCGAGCGACTGCATGTAGGAGAGCTGCAGCAGCAGTTCCGGATCTCCGGGACGCAGCTCCAGCGCTTGCCGGTAGCAGGCCGACGCCTGGCTGAAGTCCCGCGCCACCGCATGTTCCTGCGCAGACGCCGACAGTTGCGCGATGCGCGCATGCGGCGAGGGCTCACTCATGCTTCATCGCCCGCCCGCGAGCGATCGCCCGGCGTCCGGTCTGCTTCGAGCAGGGCCTGCAGCGGCGCGAGCGGCCCGGCGTAGCGCCTCCAGGCACCGATGCCGCGGGCATGGATGGACTGCCGGACCTGCGAACTGCTGGCGGTGGAAACAGGCGCCCGGTTGGCGGTGATGTCCAGCATGCCGGCCACCGGCCGCATCCCGCAGAACTCCAGCACCGCCTGGAGCGCCGCGTCCCCGTCGTGGACCAGGTCTTCGTAATCCACCACGTGCACCGAACCGGGCGCGATGGCCTTCCAGTGCTGCAGCAGGCCGAGGTAGCCATGGTGGTGTGCCGCCAGGTCCTCGAATCCGTAACTGTAAGCATAGGCGCCGCCTTCGAAGACCTCCTTGAGATTCGAAAAACAGGCATCCATCGGGTCCCGCCGCAGGCACAGGATGCGGGCATGCGGCAACGCGCGCAGGATCAGCCCGATGTTGAAGAAGTTCTGCGGGTTCTTGTCGATGAAGAACCTGCATTGCGAATCTTTCGGTGCAACCCGGCCCAGGTAGATCGCCCC
>SEHC01000238.1 GCA_004173415.1 Lysobacteraceae bacterium | reverse complement strand
TTTCGTCACACGCCCCCGCCCCGGCCATCGGTTAGCCTCTGGGGTCCAACTTTGTCAGGAAACCGCAGAATGACCACCCGCCTCGCCCTGGCGCTTGCCGCCTCCCTTGGACTGTCCATGCCTGCCTACGCACAAGACCCCGCTCCTGCCGCCACCGAAGCCGCCCGGGCCGCCAATCCGTTCTTCGCCGAAAGCCCGCTGCCGCTGCATTACCCGCAGTTCGACAGGATCAAGGACAGCGACTTCGCCCCGGCCTTCGACGCCGGCATGGCCGCGCAGTTGAAGGAAGTGGACGCGATCGCGGACAACCCCGAGCCGGCGACCTTCGACAACACCATCCTAGCCATGGAGAAGAGCGGCCAGGTGCTGAATCGCGCCCAGACCGTGTTCTTCAGCCTGGTCGGCGCCGACACCAACCCGGTCCGCGAGAAGCTGCGCAGCGACTACTCCGGCAAGTTCGCCGCCCACGGGGACGCCATCGCCCTGAACGGCAAGCTGTTCGCCCGTGTCGCCTCGCTCTACGCCGAGCGCGATTCGCTGGGCCTGGACGCCGAGGGCGTGCGCCTGGTCGAGCGCTACCACACCGACTTCGTGCGCGGCGGCGCCAAGCTGTCCGATGCCGACAAGGCCAAGCTCAAGGCGATGAATTCGGAACTGGCCGCGCTCGGCACCAAGTTCAGCCAGAACGTGCTGGCCGACGTCAACGCCTCGGCCGTGGTCATCGACGAGGTCAAGCAGCTGGACGGCTTCACCCCCGAGCAGATCGCCACCGCCGCCGAGGCCGCCAAGGCCCGCAAGCTCGAGGGCAAGTACGTCATCACCCTGCTCAACACCACCGGCCAGCCGCCGGAGTCGCAGCTGACCGATCGCGCCACCCGCCAGAAGCTGCATGAGGCCTCGGTCGCCCGCGGCAGCCATGGCGGCGAGTTCGACAACCGCGAAATCATCAGCAAGATCATGAAGCTGCGGGCCGACCGGGCCAAGCTGCTCGGGTATCCGAACCACGCCGCCTACGTGCTGGAAGACGAGACCGCCAAGACCCCGCAGGCGGTCAACGACATGCTCGGCAAGCTGGCCCCGGCCGCGGTCGCCAACGCCAAGCGCGAGGCCGCCGACCTGCAGGCCATGATCAAGAGCGAAGGCGGCGATTTCGAGCTGGCTCCGTGGGACTGGGCCTTCTATACCGAGAAGGTGCGCACCGCCAAGTACAACTTCGACGAATCCCAGCTCAAGCCCTACCTCGAACTCAACAACGTGCTTGAGAACGGCGTTTTCTACGCCGCCAACCAACTGTACGGGCTGAGCTTCAAGAAGCGCACCGACCTGCCCCTGTACCACCCCGACACGGCGACCTACGACGTGTTCGACGCCGACGGACAGCAGCTGGCCATCTTCATCGTCGACATGTACGCGCGCGACTCCAAGCGCGGCGGCGCGTGGATGAACTCCTATGTGTCGCAGTCCGGGCTGACCGGGTACAAGCCGGTGGTCGCCAACCACCTCAACATCCCCAAGCCGCCGGCCGGCAAGCCGACCCTGCTGACCTGGGATGAAGTGACCACCGCCTTCCACGAGTTCGGCCACGCGCTGCACGGCATGTTCTCCAACGTGAAGTACCCCTACTTCACCGGCACCAGCGTGCCGCGCGACTTCGTCGAGTATCCCTCCCAGGTCAACGAGATGTGGGCCGACTGGCCGGCGATCCTGAAGAACTACGCCAAGCACCACGAGACCGGGGCGCCGATGCCGCAGGAGCTGTTGGACAAGGTGGTCGCCGCCTCCAAGTTCAACCAGGGCTTCGCCACCACCGAATACCTGGGCGCGGCCATGCTGGACCAGCGCTGGCACCAGATCAGCGCCGACCAGGTACCCGACGCGGCCGGGGTGATGGCCTTCGAAGCGGCCGCGCAGAAGGCCGATGGCACCGACTACGCGCCGGTGCCGCCGCGCTACCGCACGCCGTACTTCAGCCACATCATGGGCGGCTATTCGGCCGGGTACTACGCCTACATCTGGTCCGAGGTGCTGGACGCGAACAGCGTGGAATGGTTCAAGAACAATGGCGGCCTGACCCGCGCCAATGGCGACCATTTCCGCAAGACCCTGCTGTCGCAGGGCGGCAGCCAGGATGCGCTGCAGCTGTTCCGCAACTTCGCCGGGCACGAGCCGAAGATCGAGCCCTTGCTGAAGAAGCGCGGCCTGGTCGCCGATACGCCAGAGGCCGGCGCAGGCAGCAAGTAAAGCGCAGCTGTCGAAACCAAAAGCCGCCGGGAGCGATCCCGGCGGCTTTTTTCATGCGCCTGCGATGCGGGCGTTGCCTGCCGGTGTTTGTCCACAACGGCTGTGGATGGTTCGCGTACAAGGGTGTGGATAACCCCCTGCGCCCCAGCCGTGGCAAGCTTCGCCAGCCGCTTGGCGAGCAATTGGCCACGGTCTCGTCGACGGCGAGGAACGACCGTCCTCCGACTTTCCCTCCGACGTCCGGATACCCGCCGCTACCGTGGGGCCAGGTATCCACCGGCTACCCCGCCCTTGGACAGCAGCACCTGCCAAAGTTGCGAGCTGCGCGTCCGGAAAGTGGCCATGGAAGCGGACAGGTAGTAGTTCCACATGCGTCGGAAGCGCGCGTCGTAGCGCGCGGCCAGCGCCGGCCAGGCAGCTTCCAGGTTGGCGCGCCACGCCTGCAGGGTGTGGTCGTAGTCGGCACCGAAGTTGTGCCAGTCCTCGATCACGAACAGCCCTTCCACCGCCCGGGCCAGTTGCGCGGCTGAGGGCAGCATCGAATTGGGGAAGATGTAGCGGGCGATCCACGGGTCGGTATGGGTGACCGAGCGGTTGGTGCCGATGGTGTGCAGCAGGAACAACCCGCCCTGGCCAAGGCAGCGTTCGGCGACCTCGAAATATCCGCGGTAGTTCTTCTCGCCCACGTGCTCGAACATGCCGAGCGAGAAGACCGCGTCGAAGCGCTCGTCGAGTTCGCGGTAGTCCTGCAGGCGGATCTCGATCGGCAGGCCCGCGCATAGCGCGCGGGCGTAGTCGGCCTGCTCGCTGGAGATGGTGATCCCCACCCCGCTGATCCCGTAGCGCTCGTGGGCGTGCTTCAGCCCCTCGCCCCAGCCGCAGCCGATGTCCAGCACGTGCATTCCCGGCTCCAGGCCCAGCTTGCGCCAGACCAGGTCGAGCTTGGCCTCCTGGGCGGTGTCCAGGTCGCGCACGACGCTGCCATCGGCCTGGGTCCAGTACCCGCAGCTATAGACCAGGCGCCTGCCCAGCATCGCGGCGTAAAGGTCGTTGCCCAGGTCGTAGTGGCGTTCGCCTACCTCGCGACTGCGGCGCCGGCTCTGCAGGTTGAGCATCCGCGCGCGCAAGGCATCCCACAGCTGGCCCGGTCCGTGCACGCGCCGGTCCAGGCGGGCCAGCAGCAGGTGCGAGAGGAAGTCGTCCACCGAGGCTGCATCCCACCAGCCCTCCATGTAGCTTTCGCCCAGCCCCAGCGATCCCTGCCCCAGCACCCGCGCGTGGAAGTGCGGGTGGTGCACCTGCAGGTCCCAGGGCCGCGAGCCACCCACCACCACGTCCGCTTCGGCGAGCAGTTGGTTGACCCGGAGCTGGAAGCGCTGCTGCGACATGGGCCTGTCGGGAGGGAGGGATACTCAGGGAGCAAACAACTCCACGTACTCGGGCGCAATATACGGTCGCAGCACCGCCGCCGGGACTTCCACGGTCTGGGTTCCGTCCGAATAAGGGCCGACCTGGTAGGGCGGGAACACGAAGCGCAGGCTGGCGATCCTGCCGCTGGCGTCGAGGACCGGCTGGAACTGGCTGTAGTTCTCCGCCTCCGGGCCGGTCCCCTCGTCGATCATCTTGTTGGCGCTGCGCAGGAACTGCACGCGTTCTCCGGGAGCCAGTTCGTCGGCGTCGGCGCGCACCGAGACGCTGGTATGCAGTTGCTCGCGGATGAAGCCGCCGATCGCGACCCATCCCTGCGGCTGCGGGACCAGTGCCTCGGCCGTGAG